>JAILIO010000269.1 GCA_024695225.1 Lachnospiraceae bacterium | reverse complement strand
ATCAGGAAGTTAAACAGTTTGTTGAGGAAGAGGACGTAAAATTCATCCGCCTTGCATTCTGTGACATATTCGGAAAGGCAAAGAACATTTCGATCATGCCCACCGAGCTGGACCGCGCTTTCCGGGAAGGCATTGCCGTGGACGCCTGGGCTGTTGCCGGATTTGAAAGGTTCGACAGGTCGGATATATTTCTCCATCCGGACCCGGGAACGCTGGCAGTACTTCCCTGGAGACCGGAGCATGGCAAGGTGGTCAGGATGTTCTGCGATATCACATGGCCTGACGGAACGCCGTTTCCCTGCGATACCAGAGGGTTCCTCAGGAAAGCGGTACAGGATGCGGCAGTCAAGGGATACACTTTCAGCTTTGGGACAGAGCAGGAATTCTACCTTTTCAGGAACGATCTGGAGGGTGAGGCCACAAACATCCCCTACGACAATGCGAGTTACATGGATGTGGGACCTGAAGACAGAGGGGAGAACATCCGCAGGGAGATATGCATAACCCTTGAACAGATGGGGATCTTTCCCGAGAGTTCACATCACGAGGAAGGCCCGGGACAGAACGAGATAGATTTCAGATATTGCGAAGCGCTCAAATCCGCAGATGATGCAATGACGTTCAGGACTGTGGTAAGCGCTGTGGCAAACAGAAACGGAGTGTGGGCTGATTTTTCACCCAAACCCATAAAGGAACAGCCGGGGAATGGCATGCACGTGAACTTCTCCGTAAGGCACGGGCAGAAAGAGATGGATCTCTCCCATGTGGTTGCAGGGGTGCTGGACAAGATCAGGGAGATGACACTCTTTATGAATCCGGAGGTTGGTTCATTTGAGAGACTGGGATCTCTCATGGCACCGGGTTATATAACCTGGGCCAGGGAAAACAGATCCACACTGATACGTATACCTGCGGCCTTCGGTGAATATGAAAGAGGGGAGCTCAGATCTCCGGACACAAAGGCAAATCCTTATCTGGTCTTTGGACTTATGATATATGCAGGGCTTCAGGGGATAGACGACAGGATGGTACCCCCTCCTACCACCGATATCAACCTTTACCGTGTGGACAAGAACACCCTTAAGAGCATGGACAGACTGCCTTCATCTCTTGCAGATGCGGCGGATGAGGCGGCCAGGAGCCAGTTTATTGAAAAGTATATGCCTGCCGAGATACTGGCAGGTTACCTGGACAGAGTGAGAAAATGACATTAAAGAGACGTATTTACAGTGTACTGATCGTCTCTGCCGCAAAGAATGTAAACAGCGTACTCGCATCTCTCGTAACCGGTGACAGGTTTGAACCGGTCACCATGGTGGACACGGTGGCGAGGGCACAGCGCAGGATGGTTGACAGGGATTACGATCTGGTCATAATAAACGCTCCACTGCCTGATGATTTCGGAAGGAAGCTTGCCATAGATGTATGCACTGACAGCGGACGGGTGGCGCTGCTCATCGTGAGAAATGATATGTACGATGAGATATCCGGAGCCATGACTCCCCACGGTGTGATGGTGGCCAGGAGACCGGTAGAAAACATGGTCATGGGAAATCTCCTGGATGTTATGTGCAGTGTGAGAGAGAGACTCAGGGGCATACAGAAAAAAACCATGACCCTTGAGGAAAAGATGGAAGAGATCCGGCTTGTGAACAGGGCCAAATGGGCATTGATAAAATCCTGCAGCATGACGGAGGACGATGCCCACAGATATATACAAAAACAGGCCATGGATCTGTGTCTCAGCAAAAAGCAGACAGCGGAGAACATACTGAGTACATACGGCTGAGACAAAAACTAAATAACTTTTGAAAAGGCAAAGGCGTCTTTTCTGTTTGATACACAACAGAAAAGGCGTCTTTTTCTTTTATAAAAAATGAGAGGAGGAAGTTGAAAATGTCACAAGAGATCATGGATTATGTAACAAGTGAGGTGTACGGTGTCTGGTTTCTCATAGGCGCTGCCCTGGTGTTCTGGATGCAGGCCGGTTTTGCAATGGTGGAGGCCGGTTTCACCAGAGCCAAGAATGCGGGAAATATCATCATGAAGAACCTGATGGATTTCTGCATAGGAACCGTGATGTTCATCGTTATCGGTTTCGGACTGTTTTTAGGTGAGGATGCCCTGTTCGGGCTGGTGGGTATACCCAACATGGATATCTTCACAAACTATGCGGAGTTTGGCTGGTCGAACTTCGTGTTCAACCTGGTGTTCTGTGCTACCACAGCCACCATCGTATCGGGAGCCATGGCTGAGCGCACACGTTTCATTTCATACTGTGTGTACTCCGCAGTCATCTCCGGTATCATTTACCCCATAGAGGCCCACTGGACCTGGGGCGGAGGCTGGCTTGCACAGATGGGCTTCCACGATTTTGCAGGTTCCAACTGCATACACATGGTGGGCGGTATCTGCGCTCTGATCGGAGCTGCCATGGAAGGTCCCCGTATCGGAAAGTTTGTAAAGGACAAGGCAGGAAAGATCGTAAAGGTCAATGCATTCCCCGGTCATAACCTTCCCCTGGGCGCTCTCGGAGTATTCATCCTGTGGCTTGGCTGGTACGGATTCAACGGAGCTGCAGCCACAAGCGTTGATCAGCTGGGTTCTATCTTCGTAACCACAACCATAGCTCCCGCAGTGGCAACCGTGGTATGTATGATCTTTACCTGGATCCGTTTTGGAAAACCCGATGTTTCCATGTGTCTGAACGCTTCTCTTGCAGGCCTTGTGGCCATCACCGCACCCTGTGATGTGGTGGACGCCTTTGGAGCAACTGTTGTAGGCGCTGTGGCAGGTGTTCTGGTAGTGTTCGGAGTATGGTTTTTGGATCACAAACTGTATGTCGACGATCCGGTGGGCGCAGTTGCGGTTCACATGATCAACGGTGTGTGGGGCACAGTGGCTGTCGGTCTCTTCGCAACTGATACGGCTCCCACATACGGACTTGCTGATTCCGCAGGAAATCCCATGCTGGGTCTTTTCTACGGCGGCGGCTTCAAGCTCCTGGGGATACAGATCCTCGGAATGGCATGTACTGCAGCGTTTACGGCTGTGACCATCTGGATCACATTTGCTCTGATCAATATGACTCTCGGCCTCCGCGCCACGGCAGAGGAAGAGATAACCGGTCTGGATCAGGCAGAACACGGTCTTCCCAGCGCCTATGCAGACTTTGAGATACAGAACTCTTACGGCGCAGAGTATCTTGAGGGCATGACGGATATTGAACTGGGAGATCTGGATATAGCTTCCGAAGAGAGTGCAGTGGAAGTGAAAGTGGCCCCCAATGTGGACGAGCAGACCATGCAGAAGGGTTCTGCAAAGATGACAAAGATAGAGATCCTCTGCAGGGAGAGAAATCTGGAGCGCTTAAAGAACTCGCTGGTATCCATAGGCATCACCGGAATGACTGTATCCCACGTCATGGGATGTGGCGCCCAGAAGGGGCAGCCTGAGTACTACCGCGGAGTCGAACTGGAACCCACGCTCCTGCCCAAGATCCGTATCGACGTTGTAGTCTGCGCAGTGCCTGTCCGCAAGGTCATAGAAGTTGCCAAGAAGACCCTTTATACCGGACATATCGGAGACGGCAAGATCTTTATCTACAATGTTGAGAACGTTGTGAAGATCAGGACCGGTGAGGAAGGCTTCGACGCTCTTCAGGATGTGGAATAAAAAATAATCATTGACATAGTTTTGTAACCGTAGTATTGTAACCATTTGAAAAGGCAAAGGCGTCTTTTCTGTAAACACTACAGAAAAGGCGCCTTTGTCTTTCTTTTTACAAAAAAATAAGGAGGATCGTCATGAAAGAAGTAACATCAGTACCCGAAATCTTTGGAGCAATGGTCTTTGATGACCGTCAGATGAGATCCAGACTTTCTTCAAAAGTCTATTCTTCTCTCAGAAAGACCATCGACCAGGGAAGAAAAGTGGACCCCAGCGTGGCAGAGTCCGTGGCGCAGGCCATGAAGGAGTGGGCCATCGAAAAGGGAGCAACACATTTTACACACTGGTTCCAGCCTCTTACCGGTGTGACAGCCGAAAAGCATGATGCATTTATCTCTCCCTCACCCGACGGGAGCGTGATAATGGAATTTTCAGGGAAAGAACTGATACAGGGTGAGCCGGATGCTTCGTCGTTCCCCACCGGCGGGATAAGAGCCACATTTGAGGCCAGGGGATACACCGCATGGGATCCCACATCCTACGCCTTCATAAAGGACAAGACACTCTGCATCCCCACAGCCTTCTGTTCATACGGCGGAGAGGCATTGGACAAGAAAACCCCTCTCCTTCGTTCCATGGAAGCCCTGAACAGACAGGCACTCAGGATCCTCAGGCTCTTCGGAAACACTTCCGCCAAAAATGTTAAGACCTCTGTGGGCCCTGAACAGGAGTATTTCCTTATCACAAAAGAGATGTACGATCAGAGACCTGACCTTCGCTTCACCGGAAGGACCCTGTACGGCGCCAGATCTCCCAAGGGCCAGGAGATGGATGACCATTACTTCGGAGTGATCAAACCCAGAGTACAGGAATTCATGTGCGATCTGAACGAGGAACTCTGGAAACTGGGAGTGCTGGCAAAGACAGAGCACAACGAGGTTTCCCCCGCCCAGCACGAGCTGGCCCCCATCTATTCCACGACAAACATTGCCACAGACCAGAACCAGCTGACAATGGAGATCATGCAGAAGGTGGCCACAAGACACGGCCTTGTATGTCTCCTTCACGAGAAACCTTTCGCGGGAGTGAACGGCAGCGGAAAACACAACAACTGGTCCATATCCACAGACACAGGCATAAACCTTCTTTCCCCCGGTGAAACCCCTTACGAAAACGCCCAGTTCCTGCTGTTCCTCTGCGCAGTGATAAAGGCGGTGGATGATTATCAGGATCTTCTGAGACTGTCAGTTGCCACAGCCGGGAACGACCACAGACTCGGGGCAAATGAGGCCCCGCCCGCAGTCATATCCGTCTTCCTGGGTGATGAGCTTTCAGCCATCCTGGACGCCATCGAAAAGGATATCCCTTACAGCGGAACAGAGAAGAAGATAATGAAACTGGGTGTGGATGTGCTTCCCGCATTCCCTAGGGACAATACCGACAGGAACAGGACATCACCCTTTGCCTTCACCGGCAACAAATTCGAATTCAGGAGCCTTGGCTCATCAAACAGCATAGCCTGCGCAAACATCATGCTGAACTCCGCAGTGGCAGAGTCACTGAAGATCTACGCTGACAGGCTGGAAGGGGCGGAAGATTTCGAAAGCACCCTTCACGAGATGATCCGCAAGACCATTTCCGATCACAAGAGGATCCTCTTCAACGGAAACGGTTATGACGACGCCTGGGTTAAGGAGGCCACCGAGGTGAGAGGGCTCAGCAACTACCGCACAACCCCCGACTGCATGCCTCATCTCCTGGATGAAAAGAATGTGACCATGCTGACATCCCACAAGGTGTTCAGCAAAGCCGAACTGGAATCCCGCTGTGAGATCATGCTGGAGAACTACTGCAAGCAGGTCCACATCGAAGCCAACACCATGATCGATATGGCGCGCAAGGAGATCCTGCCCGCGATAGAGTGCTATTCCGACAAGCTTTCCAGGACAGTGTCCGCGAAGAAAGCAATTGCCGCAGGACTTGCATGCACATACGAGACATCGGTGGTCTCCAGGCTTTCGGTGCTGGCAGACCAGATATACGAGAGAAGCGGAGAACTTGAGGGCGCCATCCTGAAACTGGGAGATGCTTCCACAGTCATCGAGGAAAGCGCATCCATAAGGGATAACCTTCTGCCCAAGATGGGAGAACTGAGGGCTGCTGCAGACGAGGCTGAAACCCTTGTGGCATCCGAATGCTGGCCCTTCCCTTCATACGGAGATCTGCTTTTCAGCGTCAGATGATCATTTACATAAATAAATACCATTCCTATGTCGACAGGAGACCGCATCTGCGATCTGCCTGTCGATATAGAGTGAGAGAACCAAAGGGGCGAGGAGGATCAAAAAATGTGTTCTATCATAGCATGGTGCGGCCATGACACGGATGAGAAATTATTTACAGAGGCTTTGGATAAGACTACATCCAGAGGCCCGGATGACAGCAGGATAATGGAAGTGAAGAGAGGGCTTATGGGTTTCCGCAGGCTCTCCATAATGGGACTGACCCCGGAGGGGATGCAGCCCTTTTACCTCTCAGGCTGTTCTGTTGTGTGTAACGGTGAGATCTACGGTTTCAAAGCCATGAGGGATGAACTGATCCGCAAGGGTTATTCCTTTGAAAGCGACAGCGACTGTGAGATACTGCTGCCTCTTTATTTCGAATACGGAACAGAATGCTTTAAAATGCTGGATGCGGAGTTTGCCTGTGTGATATACGACGGCAGGAATGACGAGTGGATCGCGGCCAGGGACCCTATTGGAATACGGCCGCTTTATTATGCCCATGACAAAAACGGAAATATGGTCTTTGCCAGTGAGCCCAAGAACCTGATCGTCATCACAGACAGCGAGATACGTCCCTTCCCTCCGGGACATTATTACCGGAACGGGGAATTTGTGCAGTACTGTGATATAGCTGCGGTCAGTGAGGTCATAAAGGATGACATGGAGACCGTGTGCTCAAACATAAAAGAGAAACTGATATGTGGGGTGGAAAAGAGGCTGATCGCCGACTCAAAGGTGGGGTTTCTCCTCTCCGGAGGTCTTGATTCATCTCTGGTCTGCAGCATCGCAGCGAGAAAGAGCAGCGTCCCCATCCGCACATTTGCCATAGGCATGAACGAAGATGCCATAGACCTTAAATACGCGAAACAGACCGCGGATTTCCTGGGAGCTGACCACACCGAAGTCATTATTTCCCGGGATGACGTCATAAACGCTCTTCCCGATGTGATATATCTCCTGGGGACTTACGATATAACCACCATCCGGGCCAGCATGGGAATGTATCTGTTGTGCAAGGCCATCCATGAGCAGACAGACATCAGGGTCATCCTGACCGGCGAGGTTTCGGATGAGATCTTCGGATATAAATACACGGATTTTGCCCCCTCCGCCGAGGCTTTCCAAAAGGAAGCCCAGAAGAGGGTGAGGGAACTCCACATGTACGATGTGCTCAGGGCTGACAGATGCATATCCGTGAACTCTCTGGAGGCCAGGGTACCCTTTGGTGACCTTGACTTTGTCAGGTATTGCATGGCCATAGACCCGGAGATGAAACGCAATCATTACAATAAGGGCAAATACCTTCTGCGCCATGCTTTTGAGGGCGGCAATTATCTCCCGGATGAGATACTCTTCAGGGAAAAGGCGGCCTTCTCCGATGCGGTGGGGCATTCCATGGTGGATCATCTGAAGGAATATGCGGAAACACAATATACCGATGAGGAATTTGAGGCGGGATGCGAAAAATACGACCACGCCCGGCCCTTTACAAAAGAATCCCTGCTGTACAGGGACATCTTCGAGAAATACTATCCCGGACAGTCACAGATGGTGAAGGATTTCTGGATGCCAAACCGGGACTGGGAAGGTTGCGACGTGAACGATCCCTCCGCCAGGGTCCTCAAAAACTACGGGGCCAGCGGGGTGTAAATAAATACGTTCATCCGGATCCTCTGTGGGAAGCGACGGGGATCCGGAACTTAAGGTTTAAGACTGTCTTTCTGAAGGGGGGTATTATGATCTACAAAGGAAAAAAACGGAAGCTCATGCTGCCTGACGGCAGCCAGTATCTCGGACAGGCTTTTGGCGCGGACTGTGGGGACAGGGTATGTGAACTGGTGTTCAACACATCTCCTGTGGGATATCAGGAGATATTGTCAGACCCTTCCTATACCGATCAGTTTGTGGTCATGGCCTATCCCCTTATCGGAAACTACGGGATGAACAAGGATGATTATGAGACCCGGCATCCATCCCTGGGAGGATTTGTTGTGAGGGATTACAACGATACCCCGTCCAATTTCAGGAGCACAGAGACTCTTTCGGAAGTTATGAAGAGATTTCAGATCCCCGGTATCACAGGTATAGATACCAGGGATCTTGTGCGGAAGATCAGAAACACCGGAACCTGCAAAGCTCTGATCACCGACGAAGATACGTCTCCCGAGGAAGGCCTTCAGAAGATAAATGAGACCGAGCTCAAGTGTGATGCGGTTTCCCGGGTCAGCAGAAAGATCAGGGAAAATTTTATAACTGTAAATCCAGGATACCATATAGCTGCCATAGACCTTGGGATGAAAGAGAATATACTCCGGTCCTTTGTGGACAGAGGATGCAGTATCACGGTCTTTCCCTGGGATGCTACACCGGATGATATCGAACAGATAAGGCCTGACGGCGTATTTCTCTCAAACGGCCCCGGGGACCCCACGGATGTACAGGAAGCCGTATCCCTGGTGAAAGAACTCAGGGGTAAATATCCGATCTTCGGGATCTGTTTGGGACACCAGATAATATCCCTGGCCTGCGGAGCCAAAACCTACAAACTTAAATTCGGTCACAGAGGAGGCAATCATCCCGTGAAGGATATCGCCCTCGGGAAAACCTGCATCACTTCCCAGAACCATTCCTACGCCGTCGATGAAAGATCCCTTGAAGGCACGGGGCTTACGGTGACCCACAGGAATCTCCTGGATCAGACTGTGGAAGGGGTGAAATGTGAAGAGGACCGGATATTCAGCGTCCAGTACCATCCCGAAAGCTCCCCGGGACCCCACGACAGCTCCTACCTGTTTGACGAATTCATAGGACTTATGCGCAAGTAAATAATGACAAGGGGTGTTTAAAATGCCAAAAAGGACTGATCTCAAAAGAATACTGGTGATAGGCTCAGGCCCTATAGTGATCGGGCAGGCGGCGGAATTTGATTACGCCGGCACTCAGGCCTGTCTCGCCCTTAAGGAAGAGGGATATGAAGTCATACTCTGCAATTCAAATCCGGCCACCATCATGACTGACAACTCTGTGGCTGACAGGGTTTATATGGAACCGCTGAATCTGGAGTATGTGGCCAGGATAATCCGGCGGGAGAGACCGGACGCAATCCTCCCTGGGATAGGCGGTCAGACCGGACTGAACCTGGCCATGCAGCTGGCAAAAAAAGGCATCCTTTCCGAGTGCAGATGCGAGCTTCTGGGCACCGATCCATCCAGCATAGAGAGGGCAGAGGACAGGGAGAAATTCAAGGAATTGTGTGTGAGCCTTGGAGAGCCTGTGCTGCCATCCATCGTGGTCCACGACCTGGAGGAGGGGCGAAGGGCTGCCGAAGAGATCGGTTATCCTGTGGTGCTGAGACCCGCCTTTACCCTGGGAGGCACCGGGGGAGGCTTTGCGGAAAATGAAG
Source organism: Lachnospiraceae bacterium (assembly GCA_024695225.1). Taxonomy (GTDB): domain Bacteria; phylum Bacillota; class Clostridia; order Lachnospirales; family Lachnospiraceae; genus JAEELB01. Next base: position 7,619 of record JAILIO010000269.1, on the reverse strand, counting down.
ATGAACTTGAAAAACTTCTCTCTGCAGGGCTCGAACTGTCCCCTGTAAGTGAAGTGCTGGTGGAAAAAAGTGTAAAAGGCTTTAAAGAGATAGAGTACGAGGTGATACGGGACGCAAACGACACTGCGATAACCGTATGCAATATGGAAAATCTGGATCCCGTGGGGATACATACCGGAGATTCCATAGTGGTATGCCCATCACAGACCCTGACTGACAAAGAGTATCATATGCTGAGAGACAGCGCCCTCAAACTGATCCGGGCACTGAAGGTTGAGGGGGGATGCAATGTACAGTTTGCGCTGGATCCAAACTCCTTTGACTATTATCTTATAGAGGTTAACCCCAGGGTCTCCAGATCGTCGGCACTGGCGTCAAAGGCCTCCGGCTATCCCATAGCCAGGGTTTCCGCCAAGATAAGCGTGGGCTATACACTGGAAGAGATAGAACTGGCAAATACCCCCGCCTGCTTTGAGCCGGCCCTGGACTATATAGTGACCAAGATGCCCAGATTCCCCTTTGACAAATTCACGGATGCAGACCAGTCCCTGGGGACCCAGATGAAGGCTACAGGGGAGACCATGAGCGTAGGCAGGACATTTGAAGAGAGCCTTCTGAAAGCGGTTAGATCACTGGAGGGGGGCACTGTCCATCTGCAGCTTGAAAAATATGAGGAGGCCGGGGATGAGGAGATCTGGGAGGATATCCTGAACAATTCCGGAGACAGGATCTACGGCATCGCAGAACTATTGAGGCGCTGGTCGGCAGATCCCTGTGGACAGCAGGGAGATCCATCCTGCGGGGAAGATTCATGTGGACAGCCGGGAGATCACACTTGTGGGACAGATTTCTGTGGACTGCCGGGAGATCCAACCTGCGGGGCAGATCCCTGTGGGCAGCAGGGAGGCAGCTCCTCTGCAGCCTCTGTGTGTGATCATTCAGAAATACCTTACAAAGGATCCGATGTCTCTGTGATCTCCGAAAGGACCGGGATTGACAGGTTCTTCCTTGAAAAGATATCAAATATCATAGAGGAAGAGCAGGTGATCCGGGAAAATAAAGAGGATCCAAAAGTTCTCGGGGAAGCCAAAAAGATGGGCTTCTCCGACTGTCAGATCGGAATCTTGTGGGGGATGCCCGAGGAAGAGATATTTGAGATGCGAAGAAGGGAAGGGATATTCCCTGTCTACAAGATGATCGACACCTGCGCATCCGAATTCGAAAGTTATGTCCCTTATTTCTATTCCACCTATGAGGGAGAAAATGAATCCCTGGTCACTGAAAGACCCAAGATCATAGTTCTGGGGGCAGGCCCCATCAGGATAGGTCAGGGTGTTGAATTCGACTATTCCACGGTACATGCGGTGAACACCATAAGGGAAGCCGGATACGAAGCCATAGTGATCAATAATAACCCTGAAACGGTGTCCACGGATTATACCACCTCCGACAAACTGTACTTCGAGCCCCTCTGCACAGAGGATGTTATGAACATAATAGAACTTGAAAGGCCGCAGGGAGTCATAGTAACACTTGGCGGCCAGACGGCCGTCAATCTGGCAGAGCCACTGTACAAAAGAGGCGTGAAACTGATAGGCACCGACTGTGAGGCCATCGAACGGGCAGAAGACAGAGACAGGTTTGAAAAACTTCTGGAGGATCTCGACATACCGGAACCAAAGGGAGTGGCGGTCACGGACATCGAAGAGGGCGTAAGGGCGGCAGCCTCAATAGGTTATCCGGTACTTGTGAGGCCCAGTTTTGTACTGGGTGGCAGAGCCATGCAGATCGTTTCCGGGGAGAAGGAACTCAGGCATTATCTGCACACAGCGGTGGAGATAGATGAAGACAAACCTGTGCTGGTGGACAGATATATCAGCGGCAAGGAACTGGAAGTGGATGCGGTGTGTGACGGAGATGAGGTCTTCATTCCCGGGATAATGGAACTGGTGGAGAGAACAGGTATCCATTCCGGCGATTCCATAAGCGTCTATCCCACCTTCAGCGTCTCCGAAAGGGTGACTGAAACCATCAGGGATTATACACGTAAATTAGGACTTGGCATAGGGATAAGAGGACTGTTCAACATACAGTTTATAGTGGATCCGGATGAAAATGTGTTTATCATAGAGGTGAACCCCAGATCTTCCAGGACGGTGCCTTTCCTTTCAAAGGCTACGGGCTTCCCGCTTCCTGATATCGCAACAAGGGTGAGCCTCGGCATATCCTTGAGGGAGCAGGGGATCAGTGAAATGAATCCGGCTCCCGGGGACAAATGGTACGTGAAGGTACCGGTGTTCTCATTTTCAAAGCTGTCCGGCATGGATGCCTATCTTTCCCCGGAAATGAAATCCACCGGGGAGGCCATCGGTTATGACAAAAAGCTGCACAGGGCCATGTATAAAGGGCTTGTGGCTTCGGGGATAAAGATCCGAAATTACGGCACGGTCATATTTACCCTTGCGGATGAGGACAAGGCTGAAGCCCTGCCTTTGGCAAAGAGATTCTACGATATGGGATTCAACATCGAGGCCACCACCATGACTGCGGCATATTTCAAGGAGCACGGTGTCAGGACAAGGCGCCGCAAGAAGATGAGCGAGGGCAGCACAGAGATACTGGAATCCATAAGCGCAGGTTATGTGAGTTATGTGGTGAACACCAGGGCCATACTCTCCGGGGTACATTACGAAGACGGGGTGGCCATCAGGCGGTGCGCAAGCGAACAGAGGGTCACTATGTTCACTTCACTGGACACTGTGCGCGTGCTTCTGGATGTGCTGGAGGAAATGACTATAGGTGTAATGCCTATATAGTTTCCCTTTACTAATCCGGTGCGGGATGTATAATGAAGAATAGTCATGAAGGGCTTTGTGACCGTGTTAACGGCGGGATGTTTTGTTAAGGAGGGGTTCTGGCCGGTTTTTTGAGTGTTTAAAACGACATGGGAATCTGCGTATGAGTGAAGGGGTGGCCACAACCCTTGGAATGGAGAAAAAATGACTGTAGAGAAAAGGATCATTTCATGCCTGATAGCTGTATCACTGACTGCGGGAATCGCAGGCTGCGGTATTGGAGGAGGCTCAGATAATGGCAATGCGCCGGCTGTGGAGGATACAGGTAAACAGGCTGCAGCTTCGGAAACAGAAAAGCTTACGGACTCCGCCTTATCGGAGACTATGGAAACCGTCTTTGAAACAGGTACGGAACAGTCTTTGTCAACGGAGCCCCCGGCTGCGGTTTCTGATATTTTGGGGACAGGATCCGGAACGGATGCTTCGTCCGCATACGGCCGGTTTCTTTCAGGCGAGTCCGAACTTGTGACTGCCGAGTCATTTAAGGGACTTGATGAAGAATACTATATGGGTCTGCCTTACGGAACATACGATCTGTCTTCTCTCAGAGATGCCGTGGCTGAACTGGAGATGGTTCATGCGGATACAAAATACGGTTATATCACCGTGGAAGGGAAAGAACTTCTGGTCATCAGATTCGAGAGTACCGATGACAGTCTCATGAGTTGGAACGGCATCATCAATTACAACGGCGAAGGGCTGGAGCTGAATTACAGTTTTGAGGATGGGTACAGGAGTTATGCTAAACTATATGATTCGGGCTATGTGGAATACGGGGGTTCCTCCGGCGCAGGCGCCAGCGGATACACCATAACTAAACTGGACGGAAACGGTTTCGGCAGTTTGGTATTTAGCCTGAATGAATACTACTCAAGTTTTGCGGAGTCAATACTTTACGATCTTGGGAAAGCCGGGGAAGCCGCAGCTGCCGACGGGTCCTATATGGGATTTACGGATGGGGACGATTTTTTCGTAAGGGAGTATGTGGCTGATGGGCAGGTACTCATTTCCCCTGAGGTATACAGCAGTGATGCCGAAAATAAGGGAAAAGAAGAGGCCTTCATCGCAAAACTCGTGGAGCTTGGGGCAAAACAGGTGACAAAGGATGAGATGGACGCTTTTTGTGATGAGAAACAGTACGTTTCCCCCGAAGTAAACCTCACACTTTTGGAAAAAGCATCACAGAGCGGACCGGTGGGGTGATGGCGGAGATCACCGAAGAGCAGTACCGCAGGATCTACGAGATGCTGGACCGGGTGAATCCGGTGCTCTTTGACTGCGGAAAGATCTGCGGTTCCTCCTGCTGTGATGTGGATAACTATAAAGATATGGGAATGTACCTCCTTCCCGGGGAGGAAAAGGTCCATGATATGGAGGATCCATGCTTTGAGTGGCTGACTGACGATGCCGGGGATTTGGGTTTTCCCCCCTCCTGGAAGGGAAAAGTCTATTTCATAAAGTGCCATGGCACATTCCTCTGTGAAAGGGAGAAACGTCCCATACAGTGCAGGACATATCCCGCAGCTCCTCATATAGACAGGGATGGCAGGCTCTGCCTTGTGTACAGCGATATGGATGTCCCCTACGTATGCCCCATCATAGAAGCCGAGGCAGAACTGGGGAGCCGGTTTTTAAAGACAACCTACGATGCATGGAAGATCCTTGTTGGGGACCGGAGGATCTACGACCTGGTAAAGGAGAGGTCGCTTTATCGGGGAGATGATGTAAAGGTGCTTTACACGGATGATGGAGTTCAACATAACAGTTGAGCGAGTCTGTGATCCGTTTTTTGTGATTTACGTCACACAACTTTAATTACGATCTGCAGTATATTTTTTCCGCCTACATAATCGTAATCCATTTTTTTTGCCACATTCATGACAATTTTTTTTGAAAGGTCATTCATGTCATTTAAAGGATTTCGCCGTTCCCCTTCATTCACTTCCTCATCTGAAAACCCGATCGTCGTTCTCAAACAAAGTCTTCTTTTCCTGAATAAACTAAAATGAGAGGAAAGGGGAGATATTTCCGGTCCGATCATCCGCCTGTCCTTCAATCCGCAAGTGCTTCCTTAAGAAATTCATCGCTTGTTTTGACCCATGCATCTATTTTGCAAAAAACAGTGTCATAATCTATTTTCGACAGAAGCAGATCCGTACCGATTTCATTATTCATAAGATAATGATGTTCAAGTCCCAGAACCTCTAAAAGATTGCGGGCACGGACCCCGCTTTTATAACGGGTATAACAAACAAAGGGCTTATGTGCCAGCATTGCAAAAATAAAACCGTGATAGGAATCTGTAATGATATACTCGGCATTCATTATCCTCTCTACAAATTCAGTGGGTCCGTCATCACAGGAATCAACCAGAAGATTGCCGATCCATTCCTTGTGTTTAACATCACCGACGACTTTAAGGTTGGTTTTTTCGGATAATTCATTGATCGTGTCATATCCACCCGTAAGATCGTCAAATAAAAATGCATAGATGTATTTTTCGCCGGGATCTGTGGTCCCCGGCAATATTTTCCTGTAATCCTCTTCATGCAGCATGAGCACGGGATCGATGGCATTAACGACCTTTTTATCTGTAAGACTCTGTACAAAAGCGGCAGTATCCCGCTCTCTGACAGAAATATGATCAAAGTTTTTAAGACGCGGTGTCAGATGTGAACGCATGATCTCCAGATCCGAACTATCCTCAGACCCAATGGAGGCAGCCCAGGCGATCCTTCTGACGTCTTTTCCTTCCAGAAAATCCAGGTAATACATCTTTGCTTCCACATCATTTACCCTGAGTGGTGTCCAAATAGTATCCGAACCTGCAATATAGGTATCATAATCCAGCTGATCCACATTTTCTATTCCCACATATGGAGCAGATCTTCTTAAGAAATGCTTTCGAAATTCTTCGCATTTTTCGATTTTGCCGTGAGAAGACGCCTTTTCTTCCTTGTGTACACTCGGTATCTCCCCGCTCGCATTGGGAGTATGGGGACGAAAATCAATGATCTCGTTGTCGACCCCAAGCTGATCCAGTTTCTTTTGCATGCTGTAAGCGAGTATGATGGAACCGTAATTATTTAACCACTGAACATTAAGAATACCTACCATCAAAATACCTCCTTATCCAGATATAACATGATATTATTGGTGTTAAAGGTGTTATAATAAACCACGTCTTTGGCATGGCTCATCACGATCTTCAGTCCGATGTTTTTTTCCGGATCGTCGTTATCCTGTTCTTTGTAATATGTAACAGGATCGAAATATTCACAAAAATCCCTAAAGCAAAGTCCTATTTTTGATCCGTCTGTAAAAAGTCTGTATTCCGCCAATATGGTCTTTCCTTTTGCGGGTTTTCCATGCGTTATGATATTGCCGCCGATCTCTTCGATGAAAAGAGATATCCATTTAGCCGTACTGTTGTCGATGCCATGCTCTGTGCAAAATCGTTCCGATTCTATGCCTTCATTCATGACATCCTCCATACTGAACAGCTGCCTTTCTCTGGTATTCTCGTCCGAAACACCAAAGTCTGCGGGTAAAAGCATGAAGTCTTCCTCGGAGTGTGGGATTTTTTTGATTTTAATTGAGATGATCACAAACATCACTATGGCAAGTATGATCTTTGCCGTTGCAATAGACGCCATGATTCCTTTTGTGCCGAAAAGAGTACCCAGAACAAAAGCAGTTATCAGAGGTGCAAAGAGACGATCTGTGAAGTTCATAAAGATTACCAGCTTTCTGTTTTGTATCCCCTGCAGATAGTTTTGAAAGGCGATGAGTACAGCATCAAACACAATGCTTACCGCTATGCATCTGATCGCAAAGATCTCATACATGACCGTTTCGGGATCATTGGAATAGAGATCGGCTATTGGTTTGGCGATCGCAAAAAATATAAAGCAGACTATGATGGATATCATGAATGTCTGTTTCATCGCAGCGGAAAACAGTTTTTTCAGACCGTTTTTATCGTTTGAACCGTAATAGATCCCCGTCATTGTGAGAAGTGTTTTGCCAATGCCGAGACCAACACAGAACATCAACAGATTCAGGTCGTTTTGCACGCCCTTTGCCGCAATTGCAACAGCAGAAACCGCTAACATGATATTGAGCTTGTTGATCAGAAAATCCCGAAGGACCGTTCCCATATACTGTATAAATACAGGCGCTCCGTTTCTTGCAAGATCCATTAAAAGGGACAGGGGAACCTTGTGAACAGAAAATCTGAGGAATCCTCTATGTGTAAAAACATGAAGCGACAGTATCAAAAACTGGATCATAAATGAAACAGAAGTGGCGACGCCCATACCAAATACGCCGCCGTGGAAAACAAATACGTTCAGCAGATCTCCTGTTACGTCAACGACACACAGTGTTATTGCAGACAATATAAAACGTTTTTTCGCTCCGTCCATCACACACATCGGTCCCAACAGCTGCGTCAGCATTGCGGCGGGAATACCGATCATATATCCGTGAAGATATTGTTTTAAATGCAGATAGATGTCAGGAGTTTTATCAGGCGTTTTACCATACAGTGAGAGCAAAAGATCAGACTGAAAGCCGTAAATTAGGAGTATCAAAATTGAAGAACAAAATACAAAGATCACAGACATGGAAAAGATATGGTTTGCGGTATCCTTTTTACCTTTGCCTATCATCGTTGAACATAACACCTGACAGCCCGTGGAGAAAAATATGACGATCATAGACATGATCCCCGACAAAGGTACGAATAAGGTAACTGATGAA
>JAILIO010000260.1 GCA_024695225.1 Lachnospiraceae bacterium | reverse complement strand
GCGTCTTGATTCCGGAACGATGATGAGGAGTCTCCTCTTTGATTTTCCGGAGGATAAAAAGGCGGCTGAAAGATGCGATGAGTTCATGTTCGGAAAGAACCTGCTCGTATGTCCGGTGACGGAGCCTATGTACTATGAGGCAAAGAGCCGTGAGATAGAAAGAGACAAGGTGTGGGAATGTTATCTTCCGGAAGGATATGACTGGTATGATATCTGGGAGAATAAGAAATATGAAGGTGGACAGACCGTCACTGTCCCGGCGCCTCTGGACAGGATCCCTGCCTTTGCAAAGGCGGGCAGTATCATCCCGATGAGAAGGGGGCTTAACCATGCGGCTGAGGATAATGATGAGCCTTTGGAGCTTCATATCTATCCCGGAGCAGATGGGGAGTTTGTTTATTATGATGATGCCGGTGACGGCTATGATTATGAAAACGGGGAATATGAGACGGTTCCCATGCGCTGGTCCGACAAAGACCGCGTCCTTGTCATAGAAGAAAGAGGGGCGGCATACGGCGGGACCGGTGCAAAGGCCACGGATGCGGACGGAGAGAAGGAAAGGCCCGGCCGGTATTACAAGGGAATAAAGGCGGCCCGTAAGTTAAGGCTCTTTGTGAACGATGAGTTTCGGCAGGAAACGGGGTATATTGATAGCAGGCTTGAGATCGGGCTGTGACTTCCTGATACTTCCTGATCTATATGACCATGGATAAAAGCAGTCGTACCAGGCAAAGCACCGCAAGGTGCGCCGGATAATAAGCGTAGAAGAACCACTTGTTGAGTTTGCGTCCCGGATTGCCCTTATATGTCTGGATGAACGGGAGAGTAAGGAATCCCACGAGTTCCAAAAAGTTGAAGATACATATTGTGATAAGGATCGCCAGAAATACCTGCTTTGCTGTCGCATTGTATCGATGAAAGAGATAGCCCATTATCAATGGCAGCACGCCTCTGAAACTATAGTCGCACTTAATGAAGATGGCTGCACCTGAGGCGATAATTGAGACAGCTATTATCACAAGAATGGGTTTTAAGGATTGCATACGTTTGTCTTTGTCCCTGAAGTCTAATGGTGAAATGCCTTTTTCCTGGAACTTATCCAGTGATATATGTATGCACCAGACAGAGATAAACCCTATGAGCAGGGTAAAATAGATATTCTGGATCGAAGGATCCCATATCCGCAAACCTTCGATCCCAAAACCATTATAAGCAACAGCCAGGTCGAGGATCGGCTCACTGATAACGGCAAACAGTAAAAGCCTGAGACAATACTTTTTCCGGTCATGGGTAAAGAAGAAGCCTTCAACCATCATAAAAAGGAACAATGGAAAGGCTATCCGTCCGAAAAACCGAAAGATAAGCTCAAACACATTGATCGCATTTAACACTCCGGGAGAAAGAGCTGCGGATCTGTATGACAAAAGCGGTTCAAAGACAGCAGCCGGGATATGATCCATCGTCATTGTGACAAGGGCGATCGCTTTTAATGTTGCGGTAGTGGTCTCCTTTTTTATTAGCTGCATAGTCAGGCCTTTCTTTTGTTTTCAGATTAAAGGGGTTATTATTCCGAGCTGCGATCGGAATGAGCTATGTGACATATTCCATATATATAGTATCATAGATGCAGCAGTGAATGTATTATTTTTTACACCCTGGTTTTTTACACCTGAACCGGTGGTTTATTGATTTCGCATTCAGGCCGATATATAATCTGATCATATAAGTTGTTTCGCATGACGTTTCTGATCTTTTGGAACAAGGCGGTATACGGAACAGCTACCATATCCCGGGGTAGTAATGGTCTCGACAGGGACTTTGAAGCCGGAGAAGCTATCCGAAGGAGATCGCGTTAAATCTCACAAACAAAATAAACGCAAACGACGAATTTGCACCCGTTGCAGCCTAAGGCTTAGCAACCGTCAGCCCAGGGTACCTGTCCCTTGGTAAACTGGCGTCAAACAGACAGGAAACGACATTGGCAAAGCTTTGAGCCTCTGTACGTATTATGAAGCTACTGAAACCGGAAAGTTGTCCACCACTGTCCGGCGGAGGGAATAAGAAAGGATGGACTATGATAGTAGAAGGACGGGGGATAGGTTTTTGGACAGGGGTTCGACTCCCCTCTACTCCA
>JAILIO010000250.1 GCA_024695225.1 Lachnospiraceae bacterium | reverse complement strand
TGTTTTCAGGGAGAGCAGGAAAAATCGCGCTTGTGACAGGCGCTTTATTTACGGCATTTTGTATGTCTGCGTGTGCAGGGAGTACAGATGTTACCACCACTGTGCTGAATCGCGACGGTTCAGTCAGAAGCATAATAATCGATTCCTTTGACAAGGATTATTACAAGGTGGAAGAACTGGAGTCCATGGCGGGCAGCAGGGCCGATGAGTACAACGGACTTAAGGGCGCCGATTCCGTTAAAGTGGGCAAGGTGTCGGAAAAAGAAGGCAAGGTCACTGCGGAACTCAGTTTTGATTCCTGGGAGGATTATGCCGGGTTCAACGGCGTCACCTTCTTTGTGGGAACAGTGAAAGAAGCAAGAGACGCAGGGTATGAGATACCGGAGTCCCTTGACAGTGCGGACGGGTCCGGCTCCGTCATATCGGCCTTCGACCTGGTGAATGAACACGGCGACAACCATGTGGTCATAACGGATGAAACTGTCCGTCTGAAGACTTTTTCAAAGATACTCTATTCAGGTGAAGGCGTAACCCTCCTCTCATCAAAGGAAGCAGAGGTAAATGAAGGTATTGAAGGGCCTGTATATCTGGTTTTTAAATGATACAGTGACCCTGCAGATATAATAAAAGCTTCGTTAAAAGGAGAATACCATGACAGAAAAGACAATGGAGAAGATCGTAACCCTTTCCAAAGCAAGGGGATTTGTTTATCCCGGAAGCGAGATCTACGGCGGTCTTGCAAACACCTGGGATTACGGAAATCTGGGCGTTGAGCTTAAGAATAATGTTAAAAGGGCCTGGTGGAAGAAATTTATCCAGGAGAACCCTTACAACGTCGGAGTTGACTGCGCTATCCTCATGAATCCAAAGACATGGGTGGCTTCCGGACATCTCCAGGGTTTTTCCGATCCTCTTATGGACTGCCGCGACTGTCATGAGAGGTTCAGGGCTGACAATCTGATAGAAGACTGGGCAAAGGAGAACTCATTTACCCTGGAAAAGAGCGTGGATGCCTTTACCCAGACTGAGATGATGGATTTTATAAAGGAGCATGACATAGCCTGCCCCTCCTGCGGGAAACACAATTTTACCGATATCCGCCAGTTTAACCTTATGTTCAAGACTTTCCAGGGGGTTACTGAGGATGCGTCAAGCACTGTCTATCTCCGCCCGGAGACCGCCCAGGGCATATTCGTGAATTTCAAGAATGTACAGAGGACATCCAGGAAAAAAGTGCCTTTCGGCATAGGCCAGGTGGGTAAATCCTTCAGAAATGAGATCACCCCGGGAAACTTCACATTCAGGACCAGGGAGTTTGAACAGATGGAACTGGAGTTTTTCTGTGAGCCCGGCACAGATCTCAAGTGGTTTGAATACTGGCGCAGCTTCTGTCGTGACTGGCTGCTCTCCCTCGGCATAAAGGAAGACCATATAAGGCTCAGGGATCACGATCCGGCAGAGCTTGCTTTCTATTCAAAAGGAACGACCGATATTGAATACACATTCCCCTTTGGATGGGGCGAACTCTGGGGCATAGCAGACAGGACCGACTACGATCTGAAGTGCCATCAGGAGACATCCGGGGAGGATATGTCATATTTTGACGATGCGAAGAACGAGCGTTATCTGCCTTATGTCATCGAGCCTTCACTCGGGGCTGACAGGGTGGTTCTGGCATTTCTCTGTGAAGCCTATGATGAGGAAGAACTGGAAGGCGGGGACAGCAGGACTGTTCTCAGATTCCATCCGGCTCTTGCCCCGGTTTCCATAGGCGTTCTTCCCCTTTCAAAGAAGCTTTCCGAAGGGGCTGAAAAGGTATATTCCCTGCTTGCTAAGGATCGCAACTGTGAATTTGATGACCGTGGGAATATCGGCCGCAGATACCGCAGACAGGATGAGATCGGCACGCCGTTCTGCGTCACTTACGACTTCGATTCGGAGACTGATCACACAGTTACCGTGAGGGAAAGGGATTCCATGCAGCAGGAGAGGGTGGCCATAGATGATCTCAGGGCATATTTTGCGGAAAAATTTGATTTCTGAGGTATTTATTTACGCGCACCCTTAAGAGAAAGCTTTTCAGATGTATAACATATGAGCAGATTGGGAGAGACAAATGAAACAGTTCACTTCAGATGAATTAAGAAAAACATGGAAACAGTTTTACATAGACCGCGGACATAAGGATGTGGGGGCGGTGTCCCTGATATCAGACGGCTCCACAGGAGTTTTGTTCAATGTGGCGGGAATGCAGCCTCTGATGCCTTATCTTCTGGGACAGAAGCATCCCCTGGGCACAAGGCTCTGCAATGTGCAGGGATGCGTCAGGACAAACGATATCGAGTCTGTGGGAGATAAGAGCCATGTGACTTTCTTTGAGATGATGGGCAGCTGGAGCCTGGGTGATTATTTCAAGGAAGAGCGCTGCAAGTGGAGTTATGAACTTCTGACTGAGGTTTTCGGCTTTGACAGGGATCACCTGGCGGCTACGGTTTTTGAAGGGGATGAGAATGCCCCCAGGGATGAAGAGGGTGCTCAGTTCCGCATAGCCTCAGGCTTTAAAAAGGAAAATATCTTCTATCTCCCTGCGGAGGACAACTGGTGGGGACTTGAGTATGGTCCCTGCGGCCCTGACAGTGAGATGTTCTATGTGAACGACAGAGAACCCTGCGGACCGGATTGCGGCCCCGGATGTTCCTGCGGAAAATACACTGAACTTGGAAATGATGTTTTCATGCAGTATGAGAAACATAAGGACGGGAGCCTCACCCCCCTCAAGCAGAAGAACGTGGACACCGGATGGGGGCTTGAGCGCATACTGGCATTCTTGAACGGCACCATGGATGTTTACAGGACAGACCTTTTTGTCCCTGTGATCGCATACATCGAAAAAGCCTCCGGACATAAATACGACGAGGATGCTGTATTTACCAGGTCCATGAGGATCCTTTCCGACCATATCAGAACAAGCGTTATGCTGATCGGGGACGAGCGCAGGCTCACACCTTCAAACGTTGGCGCAGGATACGTGCTCAGAAGGCTCATCAGACGGGCTGTCCGTCACGCCAGGGTCCTGGGGATGAAAAAGGATGAGATACTTGAGATCGCCGGCATCTTTACGGATCAGGTGTACAAAGAGAGCTTCCCCGGTCTCACCGAGAACCGGGAATTCATAATGAACGAGCTGAACCGGGAGATAAACAGGTTTGAACTTGCCCTGGAGAACGGGATAAAAGAGTTCAAAAAGATCCTGGAGGAGAAGAAAGCCGCAGGAAGCAAGATCTTCAGCGGAAGGTCAGCGTTTTACCTCTATGATACCTTCGGCTTCCCTCTGGAACTCACCATGGAACTGGCTTCCGAAGCAGATCTTTCGGTGGATGAGAAGGAGTTTGAAGAAGCCATGGAAGAGCAGAAGCAGACTGCAAGAGACAGTCAGAGTTTTGCTGCCAGGCTGGACAGCGATGACTCCGCATTTGACGATCTGGGAGAAGACAGGGCGACCGAATTCAAGGGCTATGAGGCTCTGGATGTGGACAGCGATATAATAGCCATGTCTTCCGACGGAAAAGAGAGAGTCACCACCCTTTCGGAAGGGGATGAAGGGATAATAATAACACCTGTGACCACTTTCTACGCCACCATGGGCGGACAGAAGGGCGATACGGGTGTTATCCGTACTGACAAGGGCGTGTTTGAGGTGAGTGATACCTGTAAGATGTCAGGCGGCATGACCGGACATATGGGAAAGGTAAAAGAAGGAAAACTTTCCCAGGGGGACAGGGCCCATCTCAGTGTGGATCCCGCGGGCAGGAGGAGAACCTGCAGAAATCACTCTGCAACCCATCTTCTGCAGAGCGCTCTCAGAAGCGTCCTGGGAGATCACGTGGAACAGCAGGGCTCTTACCAGGACACCCTTCGCACCAGGTTTGACTTCAGTCACCCGGAGGCTATGACGAGGGATGAACTCAGGAAAGTTGAGAGCATCGTAAATGAGAACATCGCCAGGGATATAGCCGTTTCCACCGAGGTGATGGGGGTGGAAGAGGCAAAGAAAAGCGGAGCCATGGCGCTTTTCGGAGAAAAATACGGCGATGAGGTCCGGGTGGTGTCCATGGGAGACGTATCCAAGGAACTCTGCGGAGGAACCCATGTCTCACATACCGGGGATATCGGCGGTTTCAAGATCCTTTCGGAGAGCAGTGTGGCCTCCGGAGTCCGCAGGATCGAGGCTGTGACAGGTGATAACCTTATAAATTACTACGAGACCGAAGAAAAGGAACTGCTCGAGGCAGCGGAAAAGTTAAAGATCAGACCTGCGGATCTCTCTTCAAAGATAGAGTCCATGCTTTCGGAGATAAAAGAACTGAAGGCAGAAAACGATGAACTCAGGAAAAAAGAGGTGAGATCTGCCGCCGGGGATGCCCTTTCAAACGCAAAGGATATCAATGGAATAAAATTCCTTG
>JAILIO010000244.1 GCA_024695225.1 Lachnospiraceae bacterium | reverse complement strand
AGAGCCAGTACACCGGACCCCGCAAAAGCCCCAAGGCACTGGGCAACCATATAACAAGCCATGTCCTGGAGGGATATCCCTCCGTTTATGAAAACAGCCAGGCTGACTGCGGGATTTACATGACCCCCTGAAATATTTCCCACACTGTATGCCATTGTGACTATGGCAAGACCAAACGCGAGAGCTGTCAGCAGATACCCGGATCCGGATTCCGCATCACACCCCACAAGCATAGCGGTTCCGCATCCCATAAAGACCAGGATAAAAGTGCCAATGAACTCTGAAATATATTTTTTCATGCATACCTCCGGATTGCCTATCATTTCGCCATAATATATGTTACTACCCTGATGTCAAAAAAGCAATCTGAAGGAGTATGCAAATATCCCCCGGGACAGCACTCTGTCTGCGGGGGATATTATTTATTGTACATAAACACTCTGCCTTGGAGGATACTTTTTACTGTACACAAAAAACCGGATTCAGCGCCTTCTCCTGTAAACAACAGCTGCAGCTATGGCCACTATCACCGCTGCCACAGATCCTGCAAGCATACCTTTTTGCTCTGTGGTCAGTTCAGACAGGCTTATCCTGGTATCCACATCCTGGGTTTCTGTCTCTTCTGACTCCCCGAACCCGCCTCCGGGACCTGCTCCTCCGGGACCGCCTCCCTGACCGCCTCTGTCCTGCATGTCGCCATTTTCACCCGGGGACATTCCCTCCATATCCGTTGGTCTTTCCGGCATTTCAGACATATCAGAGGGGATCTCTGGCATTCCCTCCATGTCCGTTGGCATTTCCGGCATTTCAGACATATCAGCAGGCATCTCGGGCATTCCGGCAGCTTTGTCCTGTGAACCGGTGCCTTCTTCTGAACCGGACTGATCCGAAGTATCCCCGGACCTGCCAGAGCCTTTTCTTCCGCCAGGGCCGCCGTGTCTCATACCGCCGGTGCGGTTCTGCATTCCGCCGAAGTTCATGGTTCCTCCGAACATGGAGGATGATGCGTCTCCGTAGGATGCAGACACTTCGTCCAAAGTGATGCTCTCTTCCAGATCACCTATTACTATCTTGTAGGCTCCACCCTGTTCCATCTCGGGACAGCTCACGTTCACAGAGGAGAAGGAGCAAGGGACTTCCCATGATATGAGCGTATTCCCATCGGAATCCTCAAGTGAAAATACAGTGCCGTCTTCCGCTCCGTCGCTGAAATTGTACAGTGCGGAACACTGGGTCGATGTGGTGTCAAAGTGTTCGGCCATGGAATAACTGCCGCAGGCTATAACAGTCCCGCCTGTGATCTCGCACACACCGCCGCTCTCACTTCCGTAGTCTATGGCGCTGTTGGAGCCGGAATTTGTAAGGCTCACCCGGATATCTCCTCCGGTTATGAGTATATCCCCATTGGAATCAAGACCGTCTGCATCCCTGCCGGTTTCATTGATAATGGTTATGGTGCCGCCGCTTATGACGATCCTGGGGGTCTCTTCCTCGCTGTCTGAAATATCTGCCCCGGCACTTCCACCGTCATTTTCTTTATCTCCGGCCCCAGGGTTTTCCGAAGTGGCACCCATCCTTTCCGATTCCCTTTCGTTTTCCGCATCCGTCGGGCTGCCGGCATCAGGTTTCTCACTGCCTTCCTGTGTTTCCGAAGCCTGTTTCCCGGGATCTTCTCCGGTTCCCTGGGTCTGCTGCCCGGGATCCTCCTGATTCTCACTATCCCGCTGCCCGGGCACTCCCCCGGGTCCTCCTCCGTTTCCGCCCGGCATTCCGCCGCCCATGCCCATAAGGCTTGTGCCGCCGTTTGCATTGAAACCATCGTCCTCGGGATAAATGGTTATGTCACCGCCGGACACCTCTATATAAGGAGCTTCCAGCCCTTCATAGCACTCATTTATGAGGATCTTTCCGCTGGTGACTATTATCTCCTTGTCACAGTGCAGGGCATCATCCCCTGCGTTTACCGTGATATCCGCATTGCACAGCCTGATGCTGTCATTTACATGGACTCCGTCCTCGGGGCAGGTAATGGTTATGGTGCCTCCCGTGACCACAAATTCATCATTGGCATCGATCCCGTGCTTGTATGAAGCAGTTATCTCAAGGCTCCCGCTTCCGTTTATGGTCAGATCATCGTGGGAAAATAATGTCCCCCCCGTGTTATCCTCAAGCGCCTCATCAGAGTATGTCTCCCCGCTGGTAAAGGAGTTGACGCTTCCCTCCGCCAGGGTGAGAAATACCTTTTCAGCCCTCTCAACCCTGAAAGCCGCATCGTCAGAACAGGTTATATCAACGCCGTCAAGCATTATAAACACCTTTGAGGAATCGTAGGCATCCACATCCAGTTTTCCGTCTGTAAGGGTGCCGCTCACCAGATAACGACCGGCTCCGGTTATAACCACTTCACTTCCGTTGACATATGCGCCGTTTCCCCTGACCACAGCGGAATCCCCTTCCAGGGTTATGACTGTTGCGTCTGAGGTGTCCCAGTTTCCATTCATATCGTTTTCGGTAAAATATTCATCGCCGTCGTAATACTCAGAATCCTTGTCCACTATCTTCTGTATGCCGAAACGCTCGCCATTCATAAAGAGAACAGTGAAAAGCACGGCACATATGGTAACGGCGACACATATCCTGTCTATGTTTTTATTGGCAGACATTTTGAGCCTCCATATCTTTAAGCTTTTTAAGGTCTGTCCGGATCATCCTGCCGTATACGATCATCCGATCATCCCATGTAGTCTCCGTTATAGCTCACCAGAACAGCGCTCTCAATGCCCTGCATATCCGCCAGTTCATTGACAAATTCAGTATTGTCTTCAGCGAGCCTGATCTCCAGGTTCATCTCCGTGAGCCCTTTTCTGAGTGTCTTGCTCTTGACCACGCATTTCTTTGTCCTTCCCTTTAAGAATTCCAAAGCTGCCTTCTCACTCTCGCTTCCGTCACAGTTTATTACTACGATATAAGGGCTGGTGTTTTCCCTTCTGTTTGCAAATATCAGTATCACTACCCCGATAAAGATGCTTCCGAACACTGCCAGAGGTATCAGTCCTGCTGCCAGCACTATTCCAACCGCCAGTGACCAGAAGAGGAAGGCTATGTCCAGAGGTTCTTTTATGGCCGCACGGAACCTGACTATCGACAGGGCACCGACCATACCTAAGGAAAGAACTACGTTGCTTGTGACTGCCAGTATCACGAAAGCCGTGATCATGGATAAAGCTATGAGAGTCACCCCAAAGGTGGATGAATACATGACCCCTGCGTAAGTCTTTTTGTATACCAGGAAAATAAAGACCCCCACTGCAAAGGCCAGTCCCATGGCGACCACCATGTCTAACAGGCTCACGCTTGTCACGTTCTCAAGAAAGCTTGATTTGAATATGTCATTGAATGTCATGTTTTTTTCCTCCGGTTTTAAAGTTGATCATCTAAGTTATCATTTATCTTGCCAAAACCCTGTTCAGATCCGGCAAGTATCTGTGCGTTTTTCCGGGTTTTCCGGTTTTACATGTTTTCCCTGTACTCTTTCCTCAGTCATACACCCTGCACTGGGCGTATTTTGAAAAGGATGTGACCCTTCTCCCGGGAAGCTGTACCGAATCCCTTATGATATCGGGAAGGAAATCGTCCCATTTAACTTCCAGCACTATGGGGTCGCCGGGCACCGGCACCGTCACGCAGTCGGGATTCAGGAAATCAAGGCTGTCCAGTCCCGTGCGTATGTGATAGTCCAGGGTGACTCTCACATTTCCCGGTCTGTAGATAAAGGGTTCCCTTGTGTAATCGACGATCACTTTAGGTCTCATGCCCTGACCCTTCATCTTACAGTACAGTTCCCGTATCAATGGCTGTTCGTCTGTTATCATCCATCCGATGTCGTTTCTTATGATCCTCTCCACCTGCTCAGGGGTAAGGGATGCGCTGTACTTGGTGCCCAGACCGTTCAGTTTGCTCTTCTTTTCCAGATGGATCACCGACTGGTCAAAATTGTAAAATCTGATCCTGAATTTTTCCCTTCGGTTCACTCCGTCTAATTTTTCCCTCAAAGCCTTGTCGCTCTGATTGTCAAAATAAAGACTTCTTATGAGATAGCATCCATCCCTGGCGTGGGGGTCTGTCTCCCCCACTGCAGACATCCGCTGTCTCACGGAGATCATATCGGATATCGATATCTCGTGTTTCCATTCGTGCCTGTATCTTTTATCCATTATCTCTCACCTCCGTTTCCTGATTTTTGGGTATCATATTCTGAAATTGTGTCCATTTTAAGTCCTTAAAGTGACAATTCTGAGAATCCGGTCACAGACACGCCGGGCGAAGGCCTGCAGAAAGACTCATCTTTCGGCATATAGCTTTCGGTGTAAAGAAAAGGCCCGGCAAAACCGGGCTTTTCAATAGAACCGATTTGATGATCATCCCAACATATACGGAAATAAAACCCGGAGGTTATCTTGGGATATCCAAAGGTCAAACCCTGAAGATCATCCGGCGTAGTCCACGACAGCTTTTACGATCCTACCCTCGGGATCGAACCAGACTCTCATCTTTTCCCCTGCGTATTCCCCGGTCACGCTTCCGGCCAGGCCGTCTTCTCCTGCAGGCAGATCCCATGAATCCCCATCGGATCTCATGTCTTCCGTAAAGGTTTTTCTGCCGTCCCTGAGGAGGAATTCCATCATTTCGTCAACTCCCCCTGAAACACCATCTGAATTCTCAAACACAAGATCATCGGAGAGCCTGTAGGAATATGCGTACATCCCGTATTCTTCTACAGCCGAGCTCTCATCCCAGGCTTCCTCCATGTCAGTGCCGTACTGCTGGCATACCACTATATCTTTTCTGTCTTTCACAGCGTAAGTCACAAATCCCAGAGCAGATGGATAATCAACCCTGTCAGTCAGGGTAACTTTTCCCGATGCCACATCCATGCTCTCATAAGCGGTGCTGACTATCTTAAGGCTCTCCCTCCAGCCTATATCTGTCAGGGGGGTGCGGATGCAGGTATTTGCAACGAGACATATCCTGCCATCGTGGTAGAATCCGTAGGGCACATTGCAGGTCACTCCGTAAACAGTCTCCCCATCATTCCTTCCGCCAAAGGGGGCGGGAGCGCCATCCATGCTTTTGATCTCGTGACATTCTGCATTTTCATCATAATACATAAGCTTCTTGTCCGTGCCGTAACCGTTATAGACAACCTCCCCCGGAAGTCCGGAAACCTGCTTGATATTCCCCTTTTCTGTCACGAATTTCCAGGATACGGATTCATCCTCCTCGTTCACCTTTCCTTCGGTCACCACCGCAGAATCCGCCTTGGATGCGTCTGCCGTTATCAGATACACCGTCTGCAACATCGAAGCTGTTCCTGAGTAGACTGCCTCTGAAATAAAGACCTTCTCCCCTTCACATCTGAATTCTTTAAACTGGGGGTAATCATAACTTTCTTCATCTTCGTGTTCCAGACGGCCAAGAGATGTCCTCTCGTACGAATCCGGGGTATTTCCCGGAGTCAGGCTTATGAATTCAATATTTCCGTTTTCATCGGATTCCTGGATCACCACATGATTCCCTGTGCATCCCACAAGGGTCATATCATAGCCGCTCACTTCCATCCTGATGATCTCACTGTCCTGTTTGTAGATCGAATATATGTATCCGTAATCACCGTTTCCCTTGTCAATAAACTGAGTGATCCCAAAACAGCTGCCATCATCAGACAGAAGGGTCAGATCACCCTGCCCTATCAACTGCCTGTCTGATCCGTCCCTGTTCACGGAATATACAAAGGGTTTCAGGTTGTCGGAAGAAATATCCTTCATATTTTCAGGGAACTCGGAAGTATCGGAGGGCAGCAGCGCGGTCCCGTAAAATCTGCCTTTATCACAAAAGTAGTTGCCATAACCCGTATCGCTGAAGGCTTCCGATGCCTTTTCAGCCCCGGGGGACAGTTTCATCATCACGCCGTCACCCCCGGCTCCTGCGGCCTCGGGGAAGAATCCCCAAAGGGAGTC
>JAILIO010000235.1 GCA_024695225.1 Lachnospiraceae bacterium | reverse complement strand
TTGAGATATCTGAACCTTCAATATATTGTGAATGTATGGGATTCGGGGTTTTTTATTTGACCTTGATGAAAGTATATATTATTATAAAGGGTGGTTTTGTCCCGAAATAAACGTTGGTAGGGGGAAATTTGGATGGCCGGTATACGAGGTAGGGTAATAGGACTGGACATTGGGAATTACAGGCTCAAGGTTTCAGTAGGTGAAGGGAGCTCAGCCAGGATCGTGGCTGCCAGGCTTCCTGATAATCTTGTGAAGAATAATGAGATTGTGGCCTATGAAGCCATGTCCCAGTTCATAAAAGAGATCTTAAAAAAGGCAAAGATCTCATCTGGCAAATGTTCCATAGTCATGCCCGGAGGTCTGTATCATCTAAGGCGCACGAAAGTCGCAGCCATGACCGTGGGACAGCTCAAGGTTAATCTGCCCTACGAGTTTCATGATTACATTTCCCAGGATACCGATTCCTATGTCTATGATTATTCGGTTCTGGGGAATGACGGAAATGAACTGGACATAATGACTGCCGCTCTTCAGAAGGACAGGATGAACCGGATGGAGCGCATGTGCAGGGAGGCCGGACTCAAACTAACCGGCATCGTCCCGGATGTGCTATGCCTTCAGAATGTGTTGGAAAGATATATTCAGTCCACGGGGGCTGAGTCAAAGGATTTTGTGCTGTTGGATATAGGGCATGTAAGCACCACACTCTATTTCTTCAGGGATGGCATTTATGAGATATCCAGGGATATGAGCTTTGGCGGGGACAGTCTTTCCCAGAAGGTCGCCGATGAAACAGGTGTCGACATCCATATCGCACAGCTGAATATCGAGAAAAATCAGAACGACGTCCTTAAGAACGACAATCTTGTGGAGATATACGAGAGTATAGCCACGGAGATAAACAGGGTTCTCAATTTCTACAATTACAATAACCCCGGTAACAAGATCGAGTGTATTTATTTCTGCGGAGGCGGGTCTCATGTGGCCCCGCTTATGCAGACCATTACAAATACAACAGGGATGGCGATGAGAAGTGTCAACGAGCTGATAGATATCGGTAAGAACAGCAGGTCGAGGGCTGATTTTGCCGCCAGCCCCCAGGCTTTCGGCGCAACGCTTCAGTGACCGGTGATAAGGGAGAAGGGCAATGCCATTATTGTATCAGAAAAATAAGAAAAACAAGAATAACGATGGTGTGATCACTGAGAACGTAGAGCTTGACGACAACAACAGCACTGATCCCACACAGGATCAGGGTCAGGCCGGGGCTCAGAAACCGAAGAAGTCAATACTTCACAAACAGCTTGGCTCCGGCGGCGCCATGCCCACAAAGAGATATATCAATCTCTACATGCCTGACAGCCAGAAGAAGAAAGTGAATGTGAAGGGCATTGTCATCGGCGTTCTGTATGTCCTGGCTGTGCTCGCTTTTGTCAAGATCATGATATTGAATACGATGGACAGGACCAAAGAGGTTAAGAATAATTACCAAATGGCCGAAGATAATTTAAACATGCTGATGATCGCCAATCAGGATTTCGAAGAAGTGCTGGCCCAGTACAGCCGTTTTGGCAACAACTTTATGAAACCCGATGAGCTGGCACAGAGGGACAGAATGGAGATATTGGACCTTATAAACCGTGACTTTATGGGAAAAGACGGTTTAATGAGTGTGAATATCTCAGGCAATGCAGCTACCATGGAGATAACCAGTGAACTCCTGGCGGATGTTTCGAGTCTGGTAAAAACTTTGGAAGAGGAGCCGATAGTTTATTATGTGACTATCAGCAGGGCAGAAACCGAAAAAGAAAAGACTTCAACAGGCGAGGAAGATACATCCACCATCGCTGCCGAAAAGGATGTTTCAGCCACGCTTACGGTTTATTTTAAAGATGCCAACGCTTCCGAAGAAGGGACCGAAGCAGAGACAGCTGCAGCTGAGGCTGCAGATACAGCAGGAGGTAACTGATCATGAGCGGAAAAGGTATACCTACAAGAACAAAGATCCTGATCGGTGTTATGGTATTCGTACTTCTCGGCGTTTATTATTACGGCGTTGTATATATGGATTACAAGAAT
Organism: Lachnospiraceae bacterium; assembly: GCA_024695225.1. Classification (GTDB taxonomy): domain Bacteria; phylum Bacillota; class Clostridia; order Lachnospirales; family Lachnospiraceae; genus JAEELB01. Next base: position 1,149 of record JAILIO010000235.1, on the reverse strand, counting down.
GCTGTTGTGACATATGACACCACAGAACTGGATGAGCAGATCGCAGCAGAGCAGCTTAAGATGAGCCAGAAAGCCGAGATGCTTGAGATCATGGCAAATACTACAGATGTTCCCAAGGCTGAGGTTGCTACTTATGATAATGTAAAACAGGTCATGAACGAACTGAACGATATCTTCGCCACATCGGAAGAGTACAGCTTCAGTTTTGAGGAACCTTATGCAACCGTGAATACGGATACTGTGAGACGTGATATATCCGCATCCTTTGCAGTTAAGGACTTCCAGACCATAGAAAGGATACTCAGGAGTCTGGACAGTTGTTCATACAGAAGCAAGATATGCGATCTTTCCATGACCGCGGTCGAAGACAAGGAGACCGGTGATAAGACGCTGGGCAGCGGAGAGGTCGATGCCACACTTACAGTCAGGTTCTTTGAGACGCTTTACGGGGCATCCTCAAAAGATGGTGTGGTTTTTGTTGAACCGGAAGAGGGAGAGGAAAACGATATGCTCAGCACACTTTCAAGTTCGAAGGCAAGGGCTGAGAGCACCGGTCTGGAAGATGAGTGACGATATGAAAAAAGACAGCGTATTGAGAAAACTAATGTCACGGAGCAGGAAAGGTTATACTCTTGCTGAACTCCTGATGGTGGTGGCGATACTGGGTGTCCTTGCGGGCCTCAGTTTTATTGCTGTTTCACGGTACAGGAGAACTCTTAAACTGCTTGAGATGGATAAGACAGCACAGGAGATCTACATAGCTGCTCAGAACCATATGACTCAGGCATCCACGGGAGCGCTTTTCCAGAAGCAGGTAAAAGAGGAACTGGAAAAGGGCGGCAGCAGCGTTCTTTTGGGATCTCAGATGACGACAGAACCTATGGACTGGGATTCCACTGAATACGGATCTTGGGATGATATGAAGGATGATATGTACTTCATCCAGTACAATTCCTCTCTGGCCGGAGATTCTGCCAGTATTTTGGAGGACTCCATACTCCAGTATATCCTTCCTTTCGGTGCCATCGATGACACCATCAGAAGGGATTATCAGTATGTAATAGAGTACAATGCCGCTTCTGATGCGATTTACGCTGTATATTACACTGATTCAAAAGAAGCGACTCTGGATGAGATCGTGATGCAGGG
>JAILIO010000209.1 GCA_024695225.1 Lachnospiraceae bacterium | reverse complement strand
GGGGCCAGGAATACGGGCATCAGGAATTCCTCCGGCAGGTATCTTTCATTTTTGGATTCGGACGATCTGTGGCTTCCGGACAAGATCCGGTGCCAGGTTGAGTTTATGAAGGAAAGGGAGTGCTCATTTTCCTTTACTTCTTATGATTTCGGGGATGAGCAGGGACACAGCACCGGGCGCACTGTCAGGGCGCCTGAAAAACTGGATTACCGCCATGCCCTCACCAGAACGGTCATATTTACCAGCACGGTGATGTTTGACAGGGAGAAGATTCCCAAAGACATACTGGTCATGCCGGATGTGCCCAGCGAGGACACGGCGCTCTGGTGGAAGGTAATGAGAAACGGATACACGGCGTGCGGCATTGACCGCATTTTTACTATTTACAGGAGGAGCGGCAACACCCTTTCATCCGACAAGGTGGAAGCCTGTCGCCGCATATGGAATCTGTACAGGAGCGTTGAAGGCCTGTCCCTTGCAAGATCGGCCGCATGCTTTGTCATGTGGGCTGCCAGGGCCACCCTGAGACGGATCTGAGTTTATGGAAAAGAGAATCAGACGCCTTCTGGCCGTGACCATGCCCCTTATAGGGCTTCTGGTTGAGACGGCCATATATGCATATACCTGGTTTTCCTGTTACAACAGGACTGTGAGTACCCATGTCTATCTATACAGACGCGGTCACATTCTTGTGCTCACCATTTATTTCATCCTTATTTATTTTTTCTCACACATGTACGGCTCAAACAATGTGGGGGTCAGAAAGCCCGGGGATGTGGCGGTGTCCCATGTCTTTGCGGTGGTCATAGTGAACGGGCTCTCTTATTTTCAGCTGTCCCTCATGGCAAACTGGCTTTTGGACGTGGTGCCGATCCTCCTCATGACCCTTGCGGACATTGTCTTTGAGACCATCTGGGCCTATCTGTCCGACGTGATGTACAGGAATGCCTTCCCCCCGAGACATCTGGTGCTGATACACGGATCCCGCCCCTTTGAAGAGATCAGGGAAAAGTTCATATCCCGAAGTGACCTGTACGCCATAGACGACGATATAGACATATCGGAGGGACTTGACGCAGTTAAGGAAATGCTTAAGGGCCCCGTTGGCGGGGTTGTGCTCTGGGACATCCCCTCAAATGAGAGAAACGCCCTGTTAAAGTACCTCTACGGGCAGAAGATCCGGATCTACATGATGCCCAAGATAAGCGATGTCATCGTGAAAGGTTCTGTATCCATGCACCTTTTCGACACCCCTGTCATGATGACAAAGGAATATTCCCTGACCACGGGGCAGAAGTTCCTGAAGAGGGTCATAGACCTCACCTGTGCGGTGCTTCTGCTGATCATCTCCTCCCCGGTGATGATCATAGCTGCCATAGCGGTGAAAGCCTGCGACGGGGGACCTGTATTCTACAAACAGAGGAGATGCACCGAAAACAGAAGGGAATTTGACATAATCAAATTCCGCAGCATGGGGATCAATGCCGAGAGAGACGGAGTCGCCAGGCTTGCCAGCAAAAATGACAGCAGAGTGACACCTGTGGGGAAGTTCATAAGGAGGTACAGGATAGACGAGCTGCCCCAGCTCTTCAACATCATAAGGGGGGATATGTCCTTTATAGGCCCCAGGCCTGAGCGCCCGGAGATCATCGACAGATACATGGAGACCATGCCGGAATTTGCCTTCAGGATGAGAGTCAGGGCGGGGCTTGCGGGTTACGCCCAGGTTTACGGCAAATACAACACAACCCCCTATGACAAGCTGAAACTGGATCTCACATATATTGAGAATTATTCCGTATGGATGGATATAAAGCTTATGCTGCTGACCCTGAGGATCGTGCTGAAGCCTGAGAGCACAGAGGGCGTGGATGAGAACAAAGCCTCAGGGGAAAATGAGGACAGCCGGGCGTCAGATGCCCGCATGGAGGATGTGAGAAGTGACGACAGGTGACCAAATGACTGTGGCAGTCCTCATGTCCGTCCTGAACAAAGACCCAATGACTGCCGCAAAGGATGCAAGACTGGCCACTGAGGCGGTCATGGTGATCCAGGGAGACCGGGAGGGAACGGCAGAGTTTGCGGTACCGGACTGCGAGGGAAATGAAAGAGGCGTGAGCGTGGTCTACGACAGCGGACGGGGAGTCGGCAGGTCCAGGAACACTGCCATCGACTGCGCCCCCGCAGACGCGGATATACTGATGTTCTGCGACGATGACATCAGATACGACGAGGGATACGGAAAAGCCGTGGCAGAAGAGTTCAGACGGATCCCTCAGGCGGATCTCATCACCTTCAACATGAGGGTGGACGCCACCAGACACACCTATGAAAATCAGGGCCGGAGACGTATCCATTTCTGGAACAGCGGGCGTTATCCCGCCTACAGCATTGCCGTCAGAAGCGATGCGGTGAGACAGAGCGGGGTCAGGTTCTCAACCCTTTTCGGCGGCGGAGCCAGGTACGGCAGCGGAGAGGACAGCCTGTTTCTCACAGACTGTCTGAAGGCAGGGATGAAACTGTACACCTCACCCGTGTTTCTGGGGAGGGAACTGGAACGCCCGGAAGGATCCACCTGGTTTAAAGGCTATAACGAAAAATATTTCATCGACAAGGGAGTGCTCTACAGTTACCTTTACGGCAGATCTGCTGGGATCATATCCCGGATATATCTCATGAGGCACAGGGAACAGTGGTGCGTGGAGGTGCCTTACGGGAGAGCTCTTGCCCTCCTCAAGAAAGGGGTGGCTGAAGGGTTGCAGCTGCAGGCAGAGTCCTCCGGGAAAGAGGAAGATAAATGAGATACTCGGTCATATGCGTTTGCAGGATGGCCGGGGACAGTCTGCTCAGGACAGTGTCCTCTGTCATGGAACAGGATACGGATGACCTTGAGATGATAATAAAATCCGATGGCACCGATGAAGAGGTGATCGGAAAGCTTCCGAAAGATCCCAGGCTCTGCGTAGTGTCCGAGGAAGACAATGGCATATACGATGCCATGAACCGGGCAGTCTCCATGGCGGAGGGGGATTATATCCTCTTCCTGGGCGCCGGTGATACACTGTACGACAGAAGTGTGCTGTCAGATGTCTTACGATCCGGCAGGGACACTGATATCATATACGGGGATGTGTTTGAAGAGACCAGCGGCCACAAGGTATGCCCTGCCCGGGAGATCACGCCCTTTGTGTGCTTCAGGAACATACCCTGCCATCAGTCCTGCCTGTACAGGAGAGAACTTTTGGAGGATCATCCTTTTGAAACCGGGTACAGAGTCAGGGCAGATTATGAACAGTTTCTGGGGCTTGTGCTGAAGGAGGGCGCCACCACCGGCTATATACCCAGGATAATAGCGTCCTATGAGGGAAACGGATGGTCCGAAAGTCCTGAAGGCAGGAAACTGTCCCTAAAGGAGCACAGGAAGATCACAGAAAAGTATTTTTCCCGGGGGCAGCTGTTTCTCTACAGAGCATATATGGTGCTGACATTGTCTTCATTGAGAGGCAGGCTGGAACAGTCCCCCGTGACGTCCGCCCTGTACAACAGGATCAGGAACGCCCTGAGAGGGGGGTGAAGTGCCTTGCTGGCGGGTGAAAGAGGATCGGGTCCTACAGGGAGACAGATGAAGGAGATCGGGGATCACAGTCCTGCAGAGGCAATATGACAGGACTTTGCAGTCTTACAGAGGTAACAGGATCGGGACTTATGGGTTGACAGAGGTAACAGATTGAGAATGAGAGTATTGTGGGTAAATAATATCGCGGTGCCGGAGATAGCTGCAAAACTTGGGGTGCCTGTGTCCAACAGGGAAGGCTGGATCTCAGGCATGATGAGGAAGCTTTCTCTGGTTCAGGAGGATATCATACTCGCTTCCGCATTTCCCGTGCCCGTAACCATCGACAACATTGGGACCACGGTCAGGGTGGGGGAGTCGGACATCCAGTGCTACAGCTTCCACGAGGATATAAGAAATCCGGAAAAGGTGACCCCGGGGATCCGGGAGAGATTTCAGGATATCATTTCCGATTTTAAGCCTGACATAGTGCACATATTCGGCACGGAATTCTACCATTCCGCTGCGGCTGCCCAGGCTTTCGGCAGACCGGAACGAACTCTGATCGGTCTCCAGGGCATGATGAGGGCGTACGAGAATGTTTACATGGGAGGGCTCCAGCGTTCAGACTTGGGACTTCCCACCCTGCGAGACATCGTCAGAATGGACGGCATCGGAGCCCAGAAGAGGAAATTTGCGATCCGCGCTGACCACGAGGCGGAAGCCCTGCGGCTGACTGCCAATGTCACCGGCAGGACCGGCTTCGACCGGACGGAAGCCCTTAAGGTGAATCCGGATCTCAATTATTATCACATGAATGAGACTCTCAGGGAGTCCTTTTATTCAGACAGCTGGAGCATGCAGGAATGTGTGCCGGACTCCATCTTTGTGAGCCAGGGTTATTACCCCATAAAAGGCCTTCATTTCATGCTGGAAGCCATGCCCTACATACTCGAAGAGTATCCCTATACCATCCTGAGGGTGGCGGGGGATGACGTGGCGGCCCTCACGCCCTGCGAACCAAACCTGCAGAAAAAGAAGCTCCTCAGGATATCCTCCTACGGCAGATACCTGAGAAAACTCATAAAGGAGAAGGGGCTGCAGAACTGTGTGGAGATGACGGGACCCCTGACGGAACAGGAGATGAAGCAGGAGTACCTGCGGGCCAACGTGTTTGTCTGTCCATCTGCCATAGAGAATTCCCCCAATTCCCTGGGGGAGGCCATGATGCTGGGCGTTCCCTGCGTGGCCAGCCGTGTGGGCGGGATCCCGGATATGTTAGACGATGGCAGGGAAGGTGTGCTGGTGCCCTTCGGAGACGCCAGGAGCCTTGCGGACGCTGTGAAAAACATGTTCCTTAAGTCCGCGGTCACAACTCTTTACAGCATGGCCGCAAAGAAACGCTCCCACATTACCCATGATCCCGACACAAACTATAAAAGGCTCATGGAGATTTATTCCGAACTGATGGCTAAATGAGATTTGTCTTTCTGTCAAATTACATAAATCATCACCAGATCCCCCTGTGTGAGCGGCTGTACGAACTTATGGGGGACGGTTTTTCCTTTCTGCAGTCCATGCCTGTGGAGGAGGAGAGAAAGGGAATGGGTTGGAAGGCGGACGCATCCTTCCCTTGGCTTAAAAAGCTTTATGAAAATGAGGACCTGTGTGTAAAACTTTTGGATGAAGCAGACGCTGCGTTCCTGGGATGGTCTGAGCGGCCTGACCTGGACCGGAGACGGCTGTCATCCAAAAAGACCACCCTCAGGATGAGCGAACCGGTCTACAAGGACGGAAGATATAAGTTCATCTCTCCGAGAGGCCTTTACCACAAATATCAGGAGCATATCAGGTACAGGAAGGATCCGGTGCCCATGCTCTGCGCAGGAGCATACGCGGCATACGATTTCACCCTTATGAGAGCCTATCCCGGAAAGCTTTTTAAATGGGGATATTTCCCTCCCTTCAGACCCTGTATGGATCCCGCCGGTTCTGTGAAGGGTACAGTGCCTGATCCAACGGGCAGTACCGACACATCGGAGATATCTGAAGATCCCTTCATTAAAAACCGGGACGGCAGGCTTTCCCTGGTGTGGGCCGGGAGGTTTATAGACTGGAAGCACCCTGATTTCCCCATAAGGGCAGCTTCCGCACTCAAGAGGAAGGGGGTTTCATTTACACTCTATATGATCGGCGGAGGGCCCTTGGAAGACAGGCTTAAGGCCCTGACTGCAGAGCTTTCGCTGACCTCCTGCGTGGAATTTACGGGATACAGGACACCTGATGAAACTCGTGATATAATGGACAAATGTTTTGTGCTTTTGATGACCTCAGATCTGAGAGAAGGCTGGGGGGCTGTGGTAAATGAAGGCATGAACTCGGGCTGCTGCCCTGTGGCATCCTGGGAGGCGGGGAGCGTTCCCTACCTTGTGAAGGACAGGGACAACGGCAGGATCTACCGCCGGGGAAGTTATGAAGATTTTGAGAGAGCGCTGATGGATGTGGTGTCAGACCCGGATCACATGCACCGCATGGGAGAAAGGGCTTACGAGACCATCCGCGACAGCTGGAACGGCAGGATAGCCGCCGACCGTCTCTTTGAATTTACACGTTCACTCCTTGCCGGGGAGATGGTTCCCCGGGAGGAAGGCATACTTTCAAGGGCTGAAGTGATACGCCCGGAATAGAGGAAATAAATGTTTGATGGAAAGACTATACTTGTAACCGGGGGGACGGGCTCCTTTGGACGCAGATTCACCAGGTATGTCCTGGACAATACTGCTGCGGAGAAGATCATAATCTACTCCAGGGATGAGTTCAAACAGTGGACCATGCAGAACGATTTCCTGAAGATAAACCCGGCCTATGAAAAGAGGCTGAGATTCTTCATAGGCGATGTCAGGGACGGAGACCGGCTCAGAAGGGCCCTGTCCGGCGGTGTGGATTACGTGGTCCACGCAGCTGCCCTGAAACAGGTGCCCGCCTGTGAATACAACCCCCATGAAGCCATAAAGACCAATATAAACGGCGCCGTGAATGTGATAGATGCATGTCTCGACACTGCGGTCACAAAGGTGGTGGCCCTGTCCACGGACAAGGCGGTAAACCCCGTGAACCTCTACGGAGGGACGAAACTGGTTTCCGACAAGCTTTTCATCGCGGCAAATGCATATTCAGGGAAGAAGGATATCTGCTTCTCCATCGTCCGGTACGGCAACGTGGCGGGTAGCCGCGGCTCCATAATCCCTTATTTCCATGAGCTTATAAATAAAGGTGAAAAGAGCCTTCCCATAACCGACAAACGGATGACCAGATTCTGGATCAGCCTGGATGAGGGCGTGCAGCTGGTGATAAAGGCTTTCAGCGTGGCCAGCGGCGGGGAGACCTTCGTCAGCAGGATCCCCTCCTTCAGGGTAACGGATCTGGCGGAAGCCATGCTCCCCGGATGCGGCATAAATGAGGTGGGTATCAGGCCCGGTGAGAAACTCCACGAGATAATGGTGACCACCGAGGATTCCATGACCACATACGATTACGGCACACACTTCATAATCTACCCCCAGATGTTCTGGAATGACAGGCAGAAAGTGGCCCCCGGGGGAAAGAAGGTGGAGGAGGATTTCTTCTACAGTTCCGGCACAAACACAGAGTGGCTGTCGGTTGAAGATATCCGCGCCCGCCTTGAAAAAATGGGCATGTCCGGCGCAGACTGAGAAAGCCGGACGGTTGCCGGACAATTTCCTTATGATCGTTGGATGAAAGCCGGATGAAGGTCTGATGTTTCCCAAATGAATGATGGATAAATGACGTAATAATTATCGTTTGAATATTGTTTGAATATCGGACCAGTATCCGATAAATGCAGGATGAAAGCCGGATGTATGTCTTCAGGATCACGGTCCTGTGAAAGATATAGGTAACATGAAAATGATCGCATTCCCATTCACAGGCGCATACAGGAGTTAAATTGCCTGACAGAGGGATGGAAAAGCTGATCTGCAAAAGGGAGGATTTGATTTGAATGCAACAGTTATAATGATCGTAACTATTGCCGTGTATCTGTTTGTTATGATACTCACCGGCATTTGGTTCTCCAAGGAGAATAACGACTCCGGCGATTTCTACCTGGGCGGCCGGAGACTGGGACCCCTTGTGACCGCCATGAGCGCGGAAGCCTCAGACATGAGCAGCTGGCTGCTGATGGGACTTCCGGGAGTCGCCTATCTCTCAGGTGTTGCTGATCCGGGTTGGACTGCCATAGGTCTTGCGGTGGGCACATATCTGAACTGGCTCTTTGTGGCCCGCAGGCTCAGGAGATACACCACCCGCCTGTCCACCATCACCATCCCCGATTATTTCTCAAAGAGATACGGAGACAAGAAGGGCATACTGACATGTGTGTCGGCAATAGTCATCGTGGTGTTCTTCATACCCTACACCGCATCGGGCTTTGCCGCCTGCGGAAAGCTTTTCTCCACGCTTTTCGGAGCCGACTACTTCCTGTCCATGATAATAAGCGCCGTGATAATCGCGCTCTACTGCACCCTGGGCGGTTTCCGCGCAGTTTGTACCACCGACTTTATACAGAGTATCTGCATGAGCATTTCCCTGATCATAGTGGTCTTCTTCGGCATCTCCAGCGCCGGTGGCTGGGACGCGGTGGTTTCCAACGCCTCTGCCCTTCCGGGGTATATTTCTCTGGTCAGCACATATGACGCAGCATCGGGCACCTCATCCCCTTACGGTTTCCTGACCATACTGTCCACGGCGGCATGGGGGCTTGGATACTTCGGAATGCCTCATATTCTGGTCCGTTTCATGGCCATAGAAGATGAGAACAAACTGAACATCTCCCGCAGGGTGGCTTCCATCTGGGTCGTCATTTCCATGGGTGTTGCGATCCTCATCGGTATCATAGGACTGGCAATGTCCAAGGCCGGCACCATCCCGGTTTTCACCAGCAGCGGTGACTCCGAAAAGGTCATAATCAGCATAGCGGGCGTCATGTCACAGCACTCGGTGCTCTTTGCCATAATAGCAGGCGTTATCCTTTCGGGTGTACTTGCAGCCACCATGTCCACGGCGGACTCACAGCTTCTGGCCTCCGCCTCCGCCATATCACAGAACCTGATAAGGGATTTCGGAAAGAAGGAAATAGATGAGAGAAAGGCCGTCAGGATCGCCCAGACCACTGTTGTCATCATTTCTGCCATATCTGTGATACTGGCCAGGAACCCTGACAGTTCAGTGTTCCAGATAGTGTCCTTCGCCTGGGCCGGCTTCGGCGCAGCCTTCGGACCTGTGATGCTCCTGTCCCTCTTCTGGAGAAGGTCAAACAGAGAGGGGGCATTGGCTGGAATGATCACCGGAGGAGCCATGGTATTTATCTGGAAGTTCCTGATAAAGCCTGTGGGAGGAGTGTTTGGCATCTATGAGCTGCTTCCCGCATTCCTTCTGGGTCTTTTGGTGAATGTGATCGTATCAAAAGCCACAAAGGCTCCCGATAAAGATATAACGGATATCTACGATACAGTCTGAGGATACAGTGCGAATACACAGTCTGGGGCTGCAGCGCAGATATCCAATCTGAATATACAGTCTGAGGATATAATATGAATGCGCAGTCTGAAGGGATTCAGTGAGTCTCTGAGGCAGCCTTCAGGAGAACATCCTCCCACTGCTTCAGGATCAGATCTTTATCAAGCATTTTACGCACGCTTTCGGATGCGGCTCTGCCCATTCCGGAAGCGTGTTCTTTGTCGCTCAGAAGTTTTTCAAGCCTGTCTTCCAGGGCATTCACATCTTTTAGAGGTATCAGATATCCGGTCCTCCCGTCCTCCATCAGCTCCGCGGGAGCCCCGGCGGGGCAGTCTGTGGAGATGCAGGCAAGTCCCATGGACATGGCTTCGATAAGGGCATTTGGCATGCCCTCCGTGTCCGACATCAGCACGAATATATCTGCATCTGTATAGAAGGGGACCATGTCCGGAACGCTTCCCGCAAAGGATACGAAGTCTTTGACCCCCAGGTCTTCTGTAAGGGAAATGAGTTCTTCCCTGAGGGGACCGTCTCCGCACACTGTGAGTCTGGATCCGGGGAAGTTTTTATTTACGTTTGCAAAGGCTTTTATGATGAGGGCTGTCTCTTTATTCTCATCAAGCCTTCCGGCGGTGAGTATCCTCATGCCGGAAGATACGGTTTCTCCGAGGTCCGGCGTGAATTCCGGGGCGATTGGGTTCTTTATGTTTACGGCCTTCCTCCTCACCGAAGAACTGAAGAAAAGTGAGGCCCTCTCTGTCTGGAAAACAACTGCGGAAGCCTTTGGAAACAGGAATCTCGCGGATAGACGCATCGGCAGGTTGTAGTACTCAAGCTCCGGCAGAGCCCTTACCGACACCACGCAGGGTATTTTGAGGGCGGTGCACACTTTAAGGGCCATGATATTATTTTTCCCCATAAATGAGAGCACAACATCCGGGGCTTCGTCTTTGAAGGTTTTTTTAAGATATTCGACCCTGGCTTTCAGGTTCCCCGGCCTGGAGCCCGGAAGCATGGAGGGGTCGGGCTCTGTGAATACGCGCTTCACATTGTCCGGCAGGGTGTATTCATTTTCGGAACGGAATATGGTTGCGATGACAACTGAATGCCCCCTGCCCGTCAGGTGTTCTGCCAGGGTGCACATGACGCGTTCTGCGCCACCCCTTGAGAGGGAGCCTATATACATCAGGATCTTCATGGTCTAACCGATATAGTACCGGTACCACATCTGGAACACCAGATAGGACCAGCAGAATTTTGAATAGTTCATCCCGGTGCCCGGTCCTGCGTCCCCGGATCTCATGAATTTCTTTACCATGGAGGAAACCCGGTCCTCGTTGAACAGCCCCTGATCCCTGACAAATGAGGGCTCTGACAGGGAGAGCAGTTCTTCCTTGAGAGGACCCCGCATCCAAAGGTTTAAGGGGACACCGAAACCTTTCTTCGGCCGGTCTAACAGTTCCCTGGGGATGTAGTCGTAGGCGATCTCTTTTAATATGTGTTTCTTGTCTCCGGATTCCGTATATTTGAATTTCTGAGGGATCCTGAAGGAATATTCCATAACATCCTGGTCCAGCAGAGGGCAGCGGCATTCCAGGCTGTATTTCATGGAAGAGCGGTCCACCTTGGTCAGGATGTCCCCGGGAAGGTAAGTGTCCATGTCCAGCAGCATTCTTTTGACAGCCCAGTCATCCGTCACATAGCGGTCTTCGGTCTCATATCTGACGGGGAGGCTTTCTCCCTCATATGACCGGTTTACAAGATCCTCTGCAAGCTCGAAATAACCGGGAGCGCCCAACTGGGTCTTCGTATTTGATCCCCGGTTCTCAGCCACCACCCTTACCTTGAAGGGCAGGTGTTTTGTGAGCTTGAGGGGATTTGTAAGGGAGTAGGCCAGATCCCCCAGAGAGTCCAGCTTCTGGGCCCTGCTCACCATGTCATACACATTGTATCCGCAGTAGAATTCATCCCCTCCGTCTCCTGACAGGGCCACAGTGACCTTTGACCTGGCAAGGGAAGAGACCAGCATGGTGGGTATCTGTGAGGAATCGGCAAAGGGCTCGTCAAAAAACTTAGGGATGCTCTCGACCAGTTCCAGCATCATTTTCTCGTTTATTATCAGGGTTTCGTGATCGGTGCCCAGATGCCTTGCAACAGCCTCGGCATAGCCGGACTCGTCGTGGGCTTTGTCTTCAAAACCGATGCAGAAGGTTTTTATGGGATCCCCTGACAGACTCTGGGCTACTGCGCTTACAAGGGATGAATCATAACCTCCGGAGAGAAATGTGCCCAAAGGCACATCTGACATGAGCCTTCGCTTTACCGAGTCCGTGATGAGATTTTTTAAGGTGAATTTGGCTTCGTCAAAGTCATCGACCTGGGAATAGGAATACTTGTCATAGCATTCCGCGATATCCCAGTATTTCTCATGGGTGGTCTTTCCCTCTTTGAAGGACAGCCAGCTGCCAGGCTCCAGTTCGTACACATTTTCAAATATGGTGTCCGGAGCGCAGATATACTGCTGGTAGATATAACGGGACAGCACCCGCCTGTTGATAGTCTTTTCGATACCGGGCATCTCCATGATGGGAGCCAGGACTGATCCGAAGACGATACCCTTGTCATTTATGGAATAGTACAGGGGTTTCTTGCCTATCCTGTCCCTCACCAGGAAAAGTGAAGCATCGCTTCTGTCATAGATCGCGAAGGCGTACATCCCCTTCAGATGATAAACACAGTCCTTGCCCCATTTGAGATAGGCAGCCAGAACTGTTTCCGCATCGCAGTCGGAACTGTATGGGTAGTCGGGGACTGCAGCCTTTATGTC
>JAILIO010000201.1 GCA_024695225.1 Lachnospiraceae bacterium | reverse complement strand
GATCCGTATATCTCCCGTCCCATGGAAAGGCACAGCAGATCCACCGCCGCTGCCTTTATACCTGAGGAATCTCCCCGGTCCAGGACCTTATTTCCGCAGGTCAGTATCCTGTCCTCCCCGAATCTGTCCCTTATGGTCTTTTCAAGCTCCGGATCATCCGTAGCCAGATAGACCCTGGAGCTTCCATCGAGTGCAAAGATCTCTTCCAGCTTTTCCAAAAAAACGCTGTCCGGACTGTTCTCGATAGCCCCTTTGTGATCCGTCCGCCTTATATGCATGGAGATGTAATTCCCTCTGCCGCCGCAGGACCGGGCCACCTCTTCCGCCCTTTCTGTGATATCCGGGGCCCATGAAAAAATGCTCCAGTCCCGGCCCCAATAGAATCCCGCATCTGTCTCAAAACACATGTCTCCCTCATGGGCCATGATCCCGGTCAGATTTCTTCTGTATTCCTCTTCCGTAAGCCCCACCGTGTTTTTGTAAATGCTCTCGTTTCCGTAGTATTTTATGCCTCTCAGGAAATAAGTACGGCTTTCGAGGCGGTTCACCAGGTGGGTTGTCCCCCTGTCATTTCTGTCCCTGACGCTGATTCCCTTAAGGGTAAAGAGTTCCCTGCTGCCACAGCCAAGCCAGTCGTTGATATTCCATATGACAGAAAGATCGCCGCCCTGCTCCTGTGTCATCTTTGCTGCGGATGCGATAACTCTCATCCTGTTTGCAAGACCGCCTATGGGTATAAGTGTTATTCTTCCCTTCATTTTTCTCCCGGATCCCGTTTCCCGAAGCTTTCCTCAGCGCCTGCCGCCCAGGATATCTTCGTACAGTTCCCTGTACTTCCTTCCGATGATATCCGGAGTGTAATTATTTCTCACCTTTTTCCCGGCTGCGATCCCAAGTCTGTTTCCTTCATTGTGGCTGTACACCCATTTGAAACCTTCAAAAAGTCCTTCAGCATCCCCTTTAGGCGCCACATATCCGTTTTCCATGCTGTCCACCATGTCAGGTATCCCGCCGGTTTCAAAACCCAGCACAGGGGTACCGCAGGACATGGCTTCCAGGACGGTCCCCGGGAAATTGTCCTCCAGGGATGGCACCACCATGAGATCCGCGCTCCTGTACAGCTTTGCCATCTCTGCCTCCCCGTTCACATAACCGGTATATTCGTGGTTAAACCCTTCTATGACAGAAGACCTGATATCCCCAACGCCAAACACCACCACCTGTATGTTACCTGCGATCTCAGGCTCCCTGTCCCGTATCATCAGAAGCATTTTTTCAAGATATTCAAAGCCTTTATAGGGGGATGATGCGAAGGCTGCCCCAAAAAGCAGTCTGAAGGGTCTGTTCTTCCGGTTTTCTCCGTCCTTCATTCCAAACACTTCGGCGTCAACGGGATTTGGTATATATTCATTTCTGCCGTCTCCAAAGACTGCGCTTCTGTCTGCCCTGTCCCTGAGCCAGCGGCTGGGAGATACTGTCACTATGCCTCTCCCCTTCCAGAATTTCAGTTTCTTTTTAAGGACCCTGAAGCTTACATCATTTTCATCAGATGAATGGAGCACCGGACATTTCCCGCAGCTGTCTTCAAACCTGTCGCAGCCGTAATGACAGCCTCCTGAGAGAGGCCAACAGTCGTGCATCGTCCAGACAAGGTCCTTATTTGCAGAAAGCAGTTTGGAAATGCTTTTGATACTGAGATAACCCATGCAGGTCCAGTGCAGGTTCACAATGTCCGCTTCCTTCACTAAGGGATCGGAGGTTATATCCGTCCCGGAGATTCCAAGGGAAAACTGCACATCATCTTTCTCGGGATAGGCGGACATAAGCTTCCTCTGCATCTTCTGCCTGATCACATCCAGTTTTCTCTCTGCAAGTCCCGGGCGTTTCACCACCTTTGCGCTGCTCCAGACCCCCTTTCCGGGATTCCGGATCAGCACATGGCTCTCCACCCCGGCGCCTGATATGGCATCGCTCACCCTGACAGGGGCAGAAGTGGCGCTGGCTTCGGTTATATGCACAAACTTCATCGACTTTTTCCCCCGGGTCTCATAAAACTCCGGATACGGTCTGCCGCCCGGCCCATATTCACCCAGGCGCCGGGATAGAATTTTGACAGGAACAGTGATATCCGGTTCCTGCCGGAAATGTTTTGCAGTTTCATCACCTCCGGATACACTTCCAGATAGCGCTTTTTAAGGTCCCTGCAAAGACCGGCATCCCCGCTTTTCTCAGCATTGTGATAGCAGGTCAGTATGTAGTAAGCCTTTTCCCGGAGGGCATTGTCATACAGGATCTTTTCATTCTTTTCCCTGTAAAATAAAAGCTTTTCATCCATAAAGCCCAGCTGGTCCATGAGTTTTTTGGAAAAACTGCCGGTTATGGAGCTCTCCCTCACGGAATAGTGGTACATAACATCCTTGAGGATAGCAACCTTTTGAAGCGGGTAGACAAGCCTGTACAGTACAGCGTAATCTTCATTGTATTTCCCCACGGGAAACCTAAGGGAACTGAAGATCTCTGCCTTGTAGAGTTTCCCCCAAACCACCATGGCTTTAAAGTCTGAAGGAAAAAGGCACTCCCTGCCGGTCAGGACTTTCGGCTCTTCATCACTGCGTACCCTGCTGTCCGTATAGGGACTGTCAGGACTCACCCTGTCATTTGCGCACTGCACTATATCAGCGCCGGTCTCCCCTGCGGTTTTCATGAGAAGCTCAAGACATTCGTGGTCGATGTAATCATCGCTGTCCACATACATGATATGATCTCCGGACATGACATCCAGAGCCGTGTTTCTGGCAGCTGACGGGCCCTCATTTGCATTGTGGAACACCCTTATCCTGGGATCCGAATAGCTGTCGCAGAGTTCTCCGGAGCCGTCGGTTGAGCCGTCATCCACAAGAAAAAGTTCAAAATCCTCGAAGGTCTGGGACAGTATGCTCTTCACGCATCTGTCCAGATATTCCCGGACGTTATAGACGGGAACTATTATGGATACCACCTCAGGACCTCTTCCCGCCGCCGGGGATGATCTTTCTCACAGCGCCGCTCACGGGATTTATGTATTTCTTTTTGAAGCGGAGGGCTTTCACATAGGCCTGCTGCCGCTCACGGTACATCTTGCCCCAGTATTCCATATTCCTGCGGTAGGCCTCTTCCTTTGGCTGGGAGATGATATGCTTTAGGAAACCGGAAAGTCTCTTCACGGTTTCGTCATAGCTGTCTTCTTTTCTGATCAGGGGATTCTTTTTCAGCATCTCCATATATGACACCGGGTCTTCATCCAGTTCCCTGATCCTTGCAAGAGCCTTTGGAAAATCCTCCTCGCTTTTCACAAGGATGAAGGAATCCGGGTCAAAAGTGTCAGTTATGCAGGGATCTCCCCAATAGACGGGAATAGTATCCGCAGCGAAGGCGTCCACTATCTTTTCGGTTGTATAACCAGGGTGGGAGGTGTTCTCAAATGCGATGGTAAATTTGTACTGCCTCTGGAACTCTCCCTTGTCACTGCAGGGTCCGCCCACATTGTTCAGATATCTGCCCCCGGAATCCACTGTTTTGTAGTTCTCGTTCAGATATCTGAAAAAATCTTCCCGCATATGGTTTGCGGAGCCGTTTGAATAAATAAAATTACAGAATTTGCGCCCGGTGTATCGGCTGTCGGAGGGGGCGTTTCCTACCCTCTCAGCCCTGCCCTCCATAAGCCTGCACCTGTTCTCCCCCCGGTAAAAAAAAGGCAGGCGGAAATATCTGTCCCCAAAGGTCATTATCTCGCTGGCTATTGCATAATCACAGAGATTGAAGTCGGGCGCCAGATTCTCCCCGGTGTAAAATATCTTTACCGCCCGGTGATCCGCCAGTATATTGTCGTCTGAGAAGACGGAATATATGATGTAATCCGGATCGTCGCTCCACTCCACATCACAGCAATCCCTGAGAGTGTTCACGATGATATTGTCGTCCCTGTCATACTCCCTGTAGGTATCCAGAAATGAAAGCTTTACCTTCGGCTTCAAGCTCCCTTCCTCCTGTTTTTAAAGACCCAGCGGTTCTGGACCTGAAAGCTCACAAAGAACAACACCGTATCAACTATTATCTTGCAGGTCACAGGATACCAGGATGTGATCCCGACGAAATTCTCCGTAAGCACGCCGGAGAGGGTCGACTGCACCACGCACAGTATGACGAACTTGGTGGCGGTACTCAGAAGCCCGCCCTGCTGGTTTGAAAAAACCAGGTTCTTATTTACAAAGAATGTGTATGTGCAGGATATCACCTTGGCAGCATAGGTAGACAGGACTATGAAGTGATCCGGCGACAGTTTTTCAAAGACTAACAGAAACAGGCTGAAAGCCACTATATCCACTATGAATGCCGAAAGCGATGACATGAGGTACTTGAATATCAGCGAATATATCCTTATGGAATCCCTTAAGGGATTGAAATGGGAAGTCTCATTCCCGTTCAGATATATGGTCTTTATGGGGAATTTAAGTATCTCAACCCCTTCTTTTCTGGTCTCCAAAAGACAGCTTGAGGCGTACTCGAACCGCTCCCCGGGGGTCTCCATGAGGACCGGGATAAATGAAACCGGGATCCCCTTCAACCCCGTCTGGGTATCCCTTATATCCAGGCCGCAGAAGAGTTTGAACACCAGGGATGTACATATATTTCCAAACCTGCTCCTGAAGGGGATGCTCTTGTCGTCAAAGCTCCTCTCACCCAGTATGAACTTTTCCGGGTTCTGTCTCAGTAGCTCCGCGCATTTATTTATATCCTCTATATCATGCTGTCCGTCGCAGTCGCACTGTATGATGCCTATTGTGTCCGATGCGTATTTCCCCATATAGAAATTGAACCCGGACTTGTAGGCGCGCCCCTGGCCCAGGTTCACATTGTGTCTCACCACATCGCAGCCGTACTCCTCTGCAGCAGTCCTGAAATAATGGCTGTATTTATCGGAACTGCCGTCGTCGATGACCACTATCCTGCTGTAACCCGCATTTCTCAGGTTTGACAGATGAGTGATGAATTTATCGTCAGGATTCAGACACGGGATCATTATAACAACATCTTCAGCCACTCTTATTCCCTCCATCCGGGAGAAAGGCGCCCGGGCATTTCCTCATTCTGCCCTTTATCCGCCCCCGGTATATTTCCGTCAAGTATACCATCCAAAACATTCCGGGGCAAACCGCAGGGCGTCCTCTGCCCATTCCTGTATCAGTTATTTTATTTCCTGCTCTTCCCCCCGCTCATAAGGAAGGGCGCGGAAATAAGGACCATCAGCACGCAGAGTTCTGTCACATACACATGTCTTGAACACTGCCACAAAAGCCCGAAGATAAATACTGCCGAATGGACCAGCGCAGGGAGCAGGGTAAGGATGCACCTCTTTCTGCGGGTGACGCAGAAACCCAGTATGAGCAGCAGGGCTGCATCTATCCAGATCCCCGACCTGTAACACAGACAGTCCAAAGGAGCCACCGCTATGGTTACCGGGTACAGGGCCTTCACAAAAATCTTTGTGAGGATATTCTCGTGCCGCTCAAACCCATAGGATGTGGGGACCACCATTGTGATCTCCCTCACATTGTGGGCGGAAACCGCCTCCGTCACATCCCATACCACATCCGATTTGTTCAGCCTGTCCCTTAAGACCTCCGGGAAGTCGTGTTCCAGAACATAGGACACAGCGTCCATCCTTTCATCGTGGGACAGTATCTCAGGCTTTTCCGGAGGGCATCCGTCATAGCTGAAATCTCCCTCCGTGAATTTCTCATAATTCCCGTAATAGCTCTCCGCCTGCTCAGGCAGTTCTCCTCCGTAATAAGCTGCAGACCAGAGCATATTTCTCCAGTAGTCAAAGGACTGCATCTCCCCGGAGCCTGTGCCAAAGGCCGGAAAGATCACAAAATTCGTGAGCAGTATCACAACTACTGTCCCCACAGATGACATCCCCCACTTAAGGTTTTTCATCTTTACAGAGAGAATGGCCATCAGTATCAAAAAGAATATGCAGATATATCTGCCCTCATTTCTCATAAAATACAGGCCATACAGGGACAGCCCCAGCAGAACCGGGTAGATCCTGCTGTGCACGGTTTCTTCTTCCTCGGCAAAAAACCTTATGATGCAAAATGTAAGAAGACACATTGAAACCATATAATAAAAGTTTGAAGAAAATGTGACCACGAATATCCCGTTTGGAGGAAACAAGGCAAATAAAAGGCTCCCCGGGATCAGTTTTTTCGGAGATACACCCCTGCGATGCAAAAACATCACAAAGGACGCAGCGATAAGGGACATCATAAGGATCTGAGTCACCGCTATCACATATATGCTCGGGATCACCCTTGTTATAAGCCTGTAGAATATCTTTATGAGCGGCGGAAATAAAGACGATATCTTCCGGTCCCCTATGATCTCGCTCCAGGCAGATGCCGCATCCTGGGAGATATTGCCGGGATTGCAGGCGATGAGATACAGTATCCAGGATCCAAAGAATATGCCAAAGTATAT
>JAILIO010000184.1 GCA_024695225.1 Lachnospiraceae bacterium | reverse complement strand
AGAGACCCTCACCGGGAAGTGAAATGTGGGGACTTTGCTGACGATCTCCGGATAACCGTCGTAACGCATGCAGGTATAAAACAGCCAACAGCCATCAACCATAAACCATCAGCCAAAAGCTAAAAGCCTTTGATGTTCCCCGGTGGAGAAAACCCGCATTCTCAGCACCACCCGCCGTCGAGAGTTATGATCTGCCCCGTCAGGTAGGACGGGGCTTTTATTATGGAAATGACCGCCTCTGCAGCTTCTTTTGGGGTGCCCATTCGGCCTGAGGGTATCTGTTCTGTGATGTCTTCTATTTCTTCCTTTGAGAAATGGCGGTTCATATCGGTGTCCATCATTCCCAGTGACAGGGCATTCACTCTGATACCTGAGGGGGCAAGTTCCCTGGCCAGGGCTTTTGTAAAGGCGTTCACGCCGCCCTTTGAGGCGGAGTAGGCTGTCTCCATCGAAGAGCCGTGCTCTCCCCACACAGAGGAGATATTTACAATGGAACCCTTTCCTTTTCTGAGCATAAGGGGAACGGCGAGCCGGGAGGCGTAGAAAACGGAACTCAGGTTTGTTCTTATTATCATGTCCCATTCTTCCGGGGTGGTATCGGACATCAGACCGAAATGGGAGACCCCCGCATTGTTCACAAGGATATCCAGTGAATTGATGCCGGAAAACAGCTTTTCCACTGCCTTATAGTCCCCCATGTCGCAGATGGATGGGCTTGCGATGACGCCGTATTTTTCAGAGAGATACAGACTGTACTCCCTTAAGGTGTCTTCTGAATTCAGACAGGTCAGGTACAGATTGTATCCTTCTCCTGCCAGCGCTTCCGCTATCGCTTTGCCTATACCGCGGGATGCGCCTGTAACAAGTGCATAACCTGACATGATCCCCTCCCGATAAATAAAAACTATACATATTATAATATGTAAAATAATATATGCAAAAATCTGTTTTTGCCCCGGGCAACATGCAGGAAACGGTGATGTCAGGGGAAGCCGGGGCGTGCCACAGAGGAGCTTTAGAAAGGTTCGCTCCTCAGGTGAATGCCAGAGGAAGCCGGGGAGAGCGCCGCAAAGTCCCGGGTTGTCATAGCAAAATATTTGCAGGCAAACAGAAAAAGGAAGAGAGGGCAGAATCCCCTCTTCCCGTGTTCACGGACTTGACAAATATCGTAACATTTGTAAAATATCCTACGTTGGTGAGATCGGGATATTTGTAAAATCTTTTACGGATCCCACCAGAAAAATAAGTATAAACATTCTGTTAACAAAACCGAAAAAACACTGAAAAACCTTGAAATATCAACGATCATCTACCTAAACCCCCTGAGTTGACAGAAAGGGCATGTGGTGATATTATTTGTAACAAAGTTAATAAATTTGTAACATTTGAGAATGAATTTGTAACAAGAAGGAGAATTCAAAGAAGGTTTTTATGAAGAAGACGATAATAAGAGCAGCGAGCATAGCTTCAGCAATTGTTATAGGAATGACGGGAATACCCATGGCATCATCTGCGAATACCCTGTCATCGGTGCTTCCTAAAGCCGGAGTTGATTATACACTCAATCCCAATTCAAAAACTCTTTCCACCCTCAAACAGGAGTCTGAGAAGGAAAAGAAGGTGGCAAGTGAAAAGGCGGGTCTTGGCAATACAGCTGCAACAAAGGCTGCCACGAGCCAGGCCACCGAGAAAGCAGTTGAGACCGTACAGAGCATAAGCGAGACCACTCTTGAGAGCGCAGGAACGGGCACTGAGAGCATAGCAGAGTCCATATCCGAAACTCTTCCCGTGGGAGTTGATCCCACCCTTACAGCGGCTGCAGCATCTGCCGTCGGTTCATCTTCATCAACAAAAGAGACAGAGGAGGCAACTCCCGAGATCAAGGATACAGTGATCGTTTCCGAACTTTACGAGGAAGGTCTTGCGGAAGCGGTCAATGCTAATATCGAATCCGAGGAAGAAGAAGGTTTCAAGAACCTGGTCATAGCGCAGGTCAACAATTACGTCAATGTCAGGAGCGGTCCCTCCGAGGATTACGAGGTAGTGGGTAAGCTCTACGATGATTCCGTGGGTACTTACGTCAGTGAGGAGAACGGATGGTACAAGATCACTTCCGGTACCGTTACGGGATATGTGAAGGGCGAGTTCTGCGTGACAGGCGATGCTGCGGTGGATCTTGCAAAGCAGGTCGGAAAGCGTATAGCTACAGTCAACACCACAACCCTTAAGGTCCGCGATGCCGCAGGGCTGGATGCCGAAGTTCTCGGCCTTGTGCCTGAAGGTGACCAGCTTTTGGTGGATGAAGAGCTTGACGGTTGGGTCAAGGTCAATATCGAGGAAGGCGACGGTTTCGTCTCCAAGGATTATGTGGTGCTTTCAACAGAATTTGTCACAGCGGAGTCCAAGGCTGAAGAGGAAGCCCGTCTTGCAAGAGAAGAAGAGGAACTGCGAAAGGCAAGGGAAGCTGCCGCAAAGAAGTCTGGAAAGAAGAGCGAATCTTCTTATAAAGACACCGGATCCTATGCGGTGTCAGGCAGCGGAACAGGTACGAGCGTTGCCAATTATGCTCTGCAGTTCGTTGGAAATCCGTATGTGTACGGTGGTACAAGCCTGACCAAGGGCGCTGACTGCTCAGGGTTTGTCATGTCGGTATATTCACACTTTGGTGTGTCACTTCCCCATTCGTCTTCTGCAGACAGAAGCGTGGGCGCTACGGTTTCCAGCCTTTCAGAGGCCCAGGCAGGTGACATTGTCTGCTACTCCGGACATGTGGGCATATATATCGGCGGCGGACAGATCGTACATGCCAGTACCGCACGCACAGGCATAAAGGTTTCAAGCGCCGGATACAGAAGGATCCTCTCCATCAGAAGGATATTCTGAGAGGGTTTTGGAAGGTTCCAGAGTGGCTCCTGCCCGGAACGTAACATTGTCGGGGCAAGTTTGACCGGAAGATACTACACAGTTCATAACAAAAGCGTCTCTTCACCCCGAAGAGACGCTTTTTTTGGCTTTACCTGTGAATGATATCCCGGTTTTATCCGATATGGTAATTTTCACAAAGAATTAAATAACACAAAGAATTTAATTCTTTTTTTTTGACAGCAGTTTTCCACAATTTGACCCGATTAAAGATTATATTATGGACTTTTGCACGATTTATTCCACTTTTTCCACAAAAATACGGGTAAACATAACACAATCTTATGGAAACTATGCGAACAAATGTTTTGGTAAATTTTCACAAATATTTTATCCGTGAAGCTTTTTTCCGATCCATCTTAAGGGCTTTGTCACCTTCCAAGAGGTGCTGTCCTTGATCTGCATTATGGCCTTCCTGGCGTTTTCAAGTTCACTTCCGGGTACAGCGTAGACAACACGGTAATCAGTTAGCCTCCCCCGGAACCCCTCCCAAAGCATGCACAAAAAGCCTCATAAAACCACAGTTTTTAAGGATTGACAGGGCTTGTGAAAGTATAGTATGTTTCAAATTGATAATACATTAACAGGCAGGGAAACAGGGGGTTTCAGACTGCCTATGAAGATTGAGAAGGAGGAACAGTATGGCTCGTTTCACATTACCAAGAGATGTGTACCACGGAAAGGGTTCTTTGGCAGAACTCAAGAACCTTAAGGGAAAGAAGGCTATCATCTGTGTCGGCGGCGGCTCCATGAAGCGCTTTGGATTCCTGGACAGGGCAAAACAGTATCTTGAAGAAGCAGGAATGGAAGTTTCACTTTTTGAAGGTATTGAGTCAGACCCTTCAGTGGAAACTGTCATGAAGGGCGCAAAGGCCATGGAAGAGTTTGGCCCCGACTGGATCGTGGCCATTGGCGGCGGTTCACCCATAGATGCGGCAAAGGCAATGTGGATCAAATATGAGTATCCTGAAAGTACTTTTGAAGATATGTGCAAGGTCTTCGGCATTCCCGAACTTCGCAAAAAGGCTCATTTCTGCGCTGTTTCTTCCACATCCGGAACAGCTACCGAGGTTACAGCATTCTCCATCATCACGGATTATGAGAAAGGCACAAAATATCCCATAGCAGACTTCGAGATCACTCCCGATGTGGCTATCGTGGATCCCGAGCTGGCAGAGACCATGCCTCAGAAGCTGGTTGCCCACACCGGAATGGATGCCATGACCCATGCAGTTGAGGCATATGTATCCACGGCAAACTGTGATTTCACAGATCCTCTGGCCATCCATGCAATAGAGATGATCCAGGGAACTCTTATCAAGTCATACAACGGGGATATGGCAGCCCGCGACAGTATGCACAATGCACAGTGCCTCGCAGGTATGGCGTTCTCAAATGCACTTCTCGGCATAGTCCACTCCATGGCTCACAAGACAGGAGCGGTTTTCGCAGATCTGGGCGCCCACATCATCCACGGAGCGGCTAACGCCATGTATCTGCCCAAGGTCATAGCTTTCAACGCAAAAGACGAGACAGCAAAGAAGCGCTACGGTGTCATCGCAGACTATATGCATCTGGGCGGCTCAAATGACGATGAGAAGGTAAAACTCCTCATAGCCGAGCTTCGCAGGATGAATGACGAGCTGAACATCCCTCATTGCATAAGCCACTACGGCAAGGACAGCCTTCCTGCAGACCAGGGCTTCGTCCCCGAGGATATATTCCTTGAGAGGCTTCCCGGCATTGCAGAGAGAGCCATCCAGGATGCTTGTACGGGATCCAATCCCAGGCAGCCTTCCCAGGAGGAGATGGAGAAGCTTCTCAAGTGCTGCTATTACGATACAGAGGTGGATTTCTGACGGAAGTGAGAAACTTCTGAAGGGGTTTTGTATCATCCCTGCATAAGCGCAGTACAGGGACAGGTATCCGGGCGCTGAAGGCCCGGCGCAGATAATGCATAAATGAGGTGAAGGCGGGACAGTGTCCCGCCTTTATCGTTCTCTTCCCCGGAGGATAAATGATCCGTAACAGGGACTTTACCGCCTGTTGAAGAGACAGAACGTGAATTGTAAAGTACTTTCTGACCGTTTGGAGCTTCACAGTTCTTCCGCGACGGTTTAGCCATTAAAGTTTAGCTGTTTTTAATAGTATGGAATAATGAATACGATTCTGTTATAATGAGTTCGTATACTAACCTGTTTCTGTTGCGATAAGGAGGCACCCTATGAAGATAGTTGTGACAGGAAGAAATATCGATGTAACACCCGGACTTAAAGAGGCAGTCGAGGACAAGATCGGCAAGCTCTCAAAGTATTTTTCAGACAGCACCACTGCCCAGGTCACTCTCTCAGTGGAGAAGGACAGGCAGAAGGTGGAGGTCACCATACCGGTCAAAGGAAATATCATCCGTTCCGAGCAGGTGGCCAACGATATGTATGTATCCATAGACCTTGTTGAGGAAGTTATCGAGAGGCAGCTCAAGAAGTACAAGAACAAGATCATTGACAAGAAGCAGGCCGCTGGCGACTTCCAGGATGGTTTCTTCGACAATGAAGATGCGGATGAGGACGAGATCAAGATCAGCCGTTCCAAGAAGTTCGACCTGAAACCTATGTACCCCGAGGATGCCTGTGTGCAGATGGAACTTCTGGGACATAATTTCTATGTGTTCATCAATGCCGAGACCGAGCAGGTAAACGTGGTCTATAAGAGAAAAGGCGGCACCTATGGCTTGATCGAGCCCGATGAGTGAGGCCCGGAAAGTCAGGAGGAACTATCAAAAATGAGAAAGATAACATCTGTAATTTTGTGTGGGGCAATGGCTCTGTCTTTGGTTGCCTGCGGAAATACAGCACCCGCAGCGGGGGACACGGCTGCCTCATCCACAGAGGCTGTTTCGGAGACGGTAAAAGAGACTGAGAAAGCAGAGACTGCAGCGAGTACAGCTGCTCCGTCCGGGGCTGCAGAGGAAAAGACCGGTGAGACAGGAGAAGCGCCGGCTGCAGAAGCGTCATCCGATGGCATAAATGTATGTCTGGGCGGAGAGCCTGTAACTCTGGATCCCGCCCTCAACAGTTCGGCAGACAGTTCTGCTTTGATCGTCCATCTTTTTGCAGGCATAGCCAAATGGGCCCAGGACTCGGAAAGCAATCTCTACATAGAAGGGGACTGTGTTGCGGAACTTCCGGAACCTGTGATGAACAGTGACGGAACGGTCACCTATACGTATATTCTGAGAGACGGTCTCAAATGGTCCGACGGAAAGCCCGTTACAGCCGGTGATTTCGTATATTCATGGAACCGGGCGGCATCTCCCACATTGGGAGCTGATTACGCTTACATGTTCAGCGTTATAGACGGTTACGCAGCCATGTGGGAGACAGACAGCAGCGGAGCTTATGTGAATCCGGACGCTGCCTTAAACGTGAAGGCAGTTGACGACAGCACCCTTGAGGTCACCCTTATCAACCCCATACCTTATTGGAATGAGCTTCTCGCCTTCACTGCATATATGCCTGTCAGGGAAGATGTGGTGGCAAAGGAAGGATGGGACAGGGAAAAGGATACCCTTGTCTGCAATGGCCCTTATTACATAGATTCCTGGGAACATGACAAGCTCCTGACCCTTAAGAAGAACGAGGGATACATCGACGCCGTGGAGGTCACCATGCCCGCCATCAATTGTTACCTCTCCGAAGATGAAGCTGCCCTTTACAAGGACTTTCAGGACGGAAAGCTGCAGTTTTTGAACGATGTGCCCAGAAGTGAGATAGAAGGGCTCAAGGCTTCAAATTCCGAGAAATTCTGTGTCGGAAGTGAGCTTGGCACATACTATTTCTGCTGGAATGTAAATGAGGACATCCTGCCGGAGGGCACAAAGCTCACCGGAGCCGAAGCGGAAAACGCCAGGGAAGACATAAGGAATTCCCTTTCTCTCATGCTTGACAGGAATTATATCGCTGAGAGCATCGGTCAGGCGGGTCAGATCCCTGCCTCGTCTTTCGTGGCCCTCGGCCTCACTGATGCGGATGGCTCCCAGTTCTATCAGAATGCCGGCAGCAGGGAATTCTACGGCTATTTCGACGTGTCGCCCCAGGCTGCCCAGGCAAATTATGACCTGGGAATGGAAGTGCTCAAGAAGTATTATAAATATGATGAGGCCTCGGGAAAGTTCACTGATTTCCCTGAGCTCACCTATCTCTACAACGTTTCCGACTCTCACAAGGCCATTGGAGAGTATATTCAGAAAGCTTTCGGAGATCTGGGGATCACCGTGAAACTGGAGGAGATGGAATGGGATGAGTTCCTGGTAAACCGGAAGGAAGGGAACTTTACTCTGGCCAGGAACGGCTGGCTTGCGGACTACAACGATCCTGTGTCATTCCTGGATCTGTGGGTATCCTATTCCGGAAATGACGACGCCCAGCTCGGAAAGGGCGACAATGCGTCAATGAAGGCATACAGCATCGACCTTACAAACCTGGGGTATGAGACAAAGGTTGTGAACGGCACCTGGGCAGAGACTTATGATGTGCTCATAGGGGATATCAAGAGCTGTACGGACGATTACACAAGGTATGCTCTGATGCATATGGCAGAGGACCTGCTCATGAGCACCGGGGTCATATGTCCCCTCTATTATTACACTGATGTATATATGCTGGATCCTTCGGTACAGGGCTTCTATACAAGCCCCCTCGGATATAAGTTCTTTATGTACAGTACCGTGGATTGAAGAACCGGAAGGCTTAAGATCTATCCTGTAAATGAGAGATGCCGCAGCAGAAGCTGCGGCATCTTTTTTGATATAGGCTGTAAGCCAAGGCCTCACGGGGCACCTGCACACCGGTGGAACTTTGGCGCTGTCCCATCATCTCGCAAGATAAGTTTATGAGGTGATGGCAGCGCTGCCTGCCCCTGGCAGGTTTTGATTTACCTCAGATGTCTATGGGGTCCTTGGGTGTTATGGTGAATTTGAACTGCGCGGTTCCTCCGTAGGGGAACAGGTTTGTGGAAGAGTTCTGTTTCAGAATGATCTTAAAGGTCCCTCCCTTTTTCTTTGCAACTATATTGTCACCGTATTCCACCCGGAAATTCTCGCTGTCCAGGACGGTTCCGTCTTTCAGCGTCACGGATATAACACCGTCTTCGCTGTATTCACCCCTGTCAAAACGGATCTGGCGCCCCTCAAAGGGGAATGACACATCTGCCTTTGCGTCGAAAGTATATGTGCTGCCCTGATAGACCACGGTCGCGCTCTCGATCTTTGCAGCTGCATCATACTCACCGTATGCGCTCTGCAGAGGGATATCGCATGTATTAAAACCTGATATCAGAGGCTGGGCAGAGAAGACTGCATCCATGGAACAGCAGTTTGTGCCGGAGATATCTGTGGTTGTAATTTTAAATTGCTTTGAATTCAGGGATGCCATGGACAGTTTGCCTTTTTTTTCATCTGCTGCATCTTTGTAATAGACCTGATAAAGCTTTATCTTCGGGCGAAGCGCCTTGCCGTTATATTTCACGGGATCGGAGACAGTGGCGACTATCTGCCCATCGGTGTAGCGAGAGGACGGAAGGGCATTCTTTACTGTCTTTCCCTCATTTTTGTACCAGGGATTTGAGTAGAGAACAGGGACAGAGGCCTGGCTCAGGGTTTTCGCCTTTATCGAATACTTGAAGGTATAAGAGCCTGTAAAGTAATCAGAGCCGCTCAGGGTCAACAGCGCCCCATCCCCGGCTTTATTGTTCTTTGTCATTTTTACATTGAAGGATGTGGTCA
The DNA here is from genome assembly GCA_024695225.1 of Lachnospiraceae bacterium. GTDB lineage: Bacteria > Bacillota > Clostridia > Lachnospirales > Lachnospiraceae > JAEELB01. The sequence continues at coordinate 6,717 of JAILIO010000184.1, read as the reverse complement.
TATAGTTTGTATATGGAGTAGCCAGTTTATCACCATTGTATTTCACTGTCTGCCCGCTGTTATCCGCTCCCAGAAAAGTGACTGTGACTTCACCCGGAGCTACGCCTCCTGCGTTGTAGGTACCGGCGCCTATGGACAGACTGATATAACTTTTTTTGACTGCGTCTTTCAAGGATATCTTTTTTCTCTCAAAAGGGATCTTTACAGGAGATCCATGTGTGACACCGCCTCCCACGGGGATAAGGGTAGTGTAGTAGGTGCCGGGAGCTGCGTTGTAGTAGGAAGACAGGAAGGTGTAATAATTGTTGCCATAAAAACCCGGATTTGATGTTATCGTGGACAGATATGTGCATTTATTATCCGTGTCGTAGTCAAGGGCTGCGGGGGACAAATACGTAAGACCGTCTTTCTGCCCGCTCGAGGAGGTGCGGATGGATATTGAGTGGTTTGTGCCATCGAAGACAAGAGGCTCTACTTTTTCAAAGCCCTTGGTGGTCATGTCCACACCCTTTATCTTCACGGTTTTTCCGGAGAGACTTCCGTAATATCCGCTGCCCGCAATGGCGTTTACTGTGACCTTGTATGTGTTTGCTACACCTATCTTAGAAGTGTATACAGCATCGCAGGTGGAAATATCGTAGAGATAATCGCTTGCTTCGCTCACATAGGTCCTGCCGCTTATATAAGGGAAATCAACGCCGTCATAGACGATATAAAAGTCTGTGCCCTCTGTAAGGCTTCTCCTGTCGGAACCCGATCCGATGGTAACCTTGAGTTTGAAATCGTCTGCGGTGTGATTATTTCCGTCAAAGTTTATTGCGGGTTTTCCTATGCTTATCTTTGCATTTGTCAGATCCTGGTAGATATCTTCCGATACCCTGAACTGAAATGCCGCGTTCGCAGGTTCACTGCTTCCGGTATATGAATAGTGTGGCGGGTAAATAGAGGCTTTGCTGCCGTCCGAGAATTCACCGTTCTCCGTGCCGTCGAAGGCTACGCCGCAGTATCTGCCGGTGCCCCACAGAGTGTACAGATAGTCCCCCGATTGGGTTATGGCATTGGGGTCATTATTTTCCTGCTTCACCCAGGTGCCGTAAGACTGGTTGTAACGGTAGAGGTTTACATTGTAATCGGTATCCTCCTTCAGTGAAACGGTCTTTTTGACGTATTTTTTGTTTATCACATAAATGAATCCCAGTGAGGCTTTGGGATTTATCTTCTGGCTGAGCTTTCCGTTTTTCAGGGCATAGGTCTTTTTAAGGCCGGTCAGGTTTGCGTAAGGGTATGAAGTGCTGAAATTCCGGGGCAGTATATCAAAATACGCATTTACCGTAAATCCCGCGTAATTGCCCTTTCCGGTGATGATCACCTGGGGGCGGTTCTTGTCTTCCGAATACAGGGAGGAATAGCTTCCGTCCTCCTGCATGGACATGGAAGGCTCTTTATTGTTTTTGTAGGCGACTTTGTAGTCGGTGTTCTGTGTCAGGACGCGATAAGATGCTCCGGACACGGCGTCTTCCCTGAAGACCACAAACAGATAGATATCCGAGATCTTTGATGTACTGTCGGACTCGGCATAGGATACATGGGATCTTCCATCGTAGTATACTTTCGGAGTTATGTGTACATATATGTTTTCAGCCAGTTTTTTTATGATCGAAACTGTAAATGTGTAGTCATGACCGCCTTCGATATTGTAAGTATCTAATGAGAAAAAGTCAGTTGGCCTGACCCCGTCTTTTGTCACATCCCAGAATGCTATGCTGTCTTTGTCGTCACCGGTGTCCAGGAAACCGTCCATATCGGGTAATACAGAGTCATATACGTATAAGGATTTGAGGTAATCGGGTACGGTGATCGTGGCAGTGTCTGCGGGGATCTTGTATTTCAGGGTCTTCACCTGGCCGTTATTGTAGCCTTTGAAGATCAGGTCGTATTCGTCCTTTATTTCATAGACGTAGCCTGTCTCCTCCAGGTTGTCCGATGAAAGAGTGGAGGAAGTGTCCCGGTCTGCCTCGGCGGATGAAGCATCTTCCGTGATCCCGGAATCTTCTGAGTATGAAGCGTTCTCAGCGATCCCGGATATCTCAGCGGATGAGGCGTTCTCAGCGATCCCGGATATTTCAGCAGATGAAGAGTCTTGCGTGATCCCGGATCCTTCCGGATAAATAAAGTCGTCTGCAGGCGCGGACTCCTCCGGGGCGGCAGAGACGCTTGCCGATGTTTCTTCCGTGTCCCCGGAAGGAACGGCTTCGGAAGCCATGGCGGGAAGCACCGCCTGAGACATCATACATATAGACAGGAGAATCATTACAATCTGTTTCTTGAGTGAGTTCATGATCATACCTCCCTTCGTACATGTATTTTAACCCAGAAAGGAGGGCATATCAATCGAGTATCGCTTATTTTTTGGCTATTTCCCGGGATTTTTGGAAGAATGTCAAAAGGATGATCCGGCAGATCGTCCCACGGATCCTCCAATGGATGATCTCGTGTATCGCCCCACGGATCCTCCAACGGATGATCTCGTGTATCGCCCCACGGATCCGCTAACGGATGATCTCACGGATCCTCCCAAAGATCATCCGGATACAATTAAAATGCTTTGAGACCGAAGTAGTCCCAGTACCAGCTGGTCTCGGTGCCGTCCGGGGAAATGAGTGTCAGAACAGCGACATCCCGCTCTGAGTCCCTTCGGACTTCAAAGCGGGATATCTCCTGTGGTATGGCGGAGGACATCCACATGGGATATATCCCCCGCTTTTCATTGTATGTGTAGATAAATATGTGCTGGTCCAGGTCTGTATCGTTTTCTTCCACATAGAAGGGCAGGTGGTCGCCGTAACTTCCCTGTTTCACGCAGAGGGCGAGTACATCCGGGGTGTTGTCATTATTTATGTCGGCGACTATCACGTCCTGGACCGTGACGTTCTGTCCGGTTTCATAGCTGTCACCGGGGACCTCTATTGTGAGAGTGTGCCCGGAGAGGGTGGCTTTCATGTCCCCGTCCGTGAGAACCTTTTTGCTTTGGCCGCAGGACATAGAAAACATTGCGAGGGTCACTATGAGGACCGGCAGGCAAAGCCTGGCCCCGACGTTCTCTGCTTTTTTAAAACCGGATATCATCTGCCTTGATCTCAGCCCGGGGCCTGCCTGATATATCAATAGTTGTCTCGGGGATAGAACTCAAGCTTTGCGTCTGTCACCCATGAAGGCCTTTCGATACCGAGTTTTTCCACATTATCTTCTCCGCTCCAGATGAATCCCATGCCCGAGCGCCAGTCCTCGTCTGTAAGCCGCTCAGAAATGGGCCATGAGAACTCGTAGAAATCGTATACGGAGCCCCTGGCGATCCTGAGTTTTCCGTCAACCGACACCAGTACATAGACCCCTAAGGGATTTCCGATGGCTGCTTCCAGGACTGAGCCGTTTGGATCTGTGGCCAGGTCCACTGCGAGGGCTGCGGGGTATTCCTCGGGGAAATAGAATTCACTATCCGTGTCTTTCTTTGTGCCCTTCATGGCTTCCTGCCAGAGGTGCTCGATGCTGCCGCCGTAGGAACGGATGAGTTCGTACTCATCGTCTGTCAGCAGTTCATTTTTCAGTTCCTTTATGGAAATCTCCTTCAGAGAGGCCGACAGTTCCTGAAGGTTTTTAAGGTTCTCCCTGTCTGTATCCGACAGGAGTGAGTATGAGTCCAGACCCTCGGCTGTGGCCTTCACCAGTGCTTCAAGTCTTGAAAACACCAGGGGCTCCGGCTCCACATAGCCTCTGTCGTCCACCTCATCTTCGGGGCCTCCACCCATCTCTGCCATGACCTGCTTGGAATAGAGCACCGTGTCGTGCTTAAGTTCCGTGAAGCTGCCGCAGAAGGTCTCAAGGGACTTTGTGTTCCAGGCTTCGTTCTGCATGAACACAGGATATCCCTCACCCTTTTCTTCCAGGAGAGGCCTCAGCATATTGAGCCATCCGCTGTAGAGGCTGTTTGTCCAGAAGGCTGCAGGGAGTGAAGAGATATTTTTCTTAAGAGTGTCCATATTCTCTTTATAGTTCTGGTAGCCGGTATCCCCTTTGGCATCCAGTATGCTGAGAGCGTTGTCGGAACCGAAGGCTGCAGGCACATCCAGAACATCCGGGAGGTTTCTGGTTTCTCCGGCGTCATTTTCTTTTGTCTTTGAGTAGATCAGCTGCTGGAATATTGCGCTGTCCAGGGTGAACCTCTGTCCCATGAAACGGAAACCCTTTGATTCTGCGGCTTTATCGGTGGCGCCGTGATCATCGTCAAACACCACTGAATTTATGGCCGGGGGGTCCATCTCTCCGGTGAGAGAGTGGAACTTGTCGAAGGCGTCTTTATTTCCGGAAAGGTCTGAAACTTCGGGAATCTGTCCGTATGCCTTCTCTATGACATCTCTGTACTCACAGATCCCTGCATCGTCGCTGGCTCCTGCAAAAAAGGACGTCACGGCGTAAATGGCATTCCACTCTGAGGCAGCATCCCCTTTCATGGCCAGGGTCATGAGAAGGGCGCTGCGGTCCAGATCTTCACTCTTCTGCATGAAAGCCGTGCGGCCGTACCACATCATGGCCTTGAAGTATTTCTTGAGATTTTCGTCAGTGTCGTAATAGCCTCTGGGTTTGTACTGGCTGTAGTCTTCACTGGTCTCTGTTATCAGTGAGTCATCGATCCCGCCTGCTTTTTCGATCTTTGATACTTCAGCGGATACTGTGTCTGACACATAGGACGGGACCTCTGCCCCGTTTTCCAGAAGGGAAGAGGCCACCGCAAAGAAGGCTGTGTTCCTCTGGGCTGCGCCTTCCCATTCCGTGCCTTTAAGGGCTTCATACTGGGCAGCGCTCTCTGTCAGCATTTTTTCGGAAAGGTCTGACACCACGTCGAAAAGCTTATCTTTCTCAACATTTTTCATGAGGTGCATATAATACATATGGTAGGTGTGCAGCATGGAGTCTGTGGTCACGAAGTTTGGCGTCTGGGAATAGCGGTTGAATTCATACACTTCATAGAATTCTCTTCCTTCGCTGTAGCTGCGGTCTATGGCGAAGCCGTTTTTTACTATGCAGTCCTTGGCTTCCTTGGAAATGCTTGAAAAGTCTTCAGCGTTTATCACGTTGCTGAAATCGCTCTCCGCCTTGTATTCAGGCACGCAGGGGGTGATATCAAAGCTCTCCGAATAGATGTCTTCGGATTTTATGAGCGCCGGACGTGCTTTCAACACATCCTCCCCGGATGAACTGACTGCGGTCCCGGATGCAGCTTCGGTTTCAGAAGAAGCGGCCGCTGCCACCTCCGAGGAGGGAGCCTCGGATGATACGGCGGTTTCTTCCGTCCGGACATCTGTCCCGGGATCTGCCGCAGGAGCGGCACTGCCGCAGGCTGTGGCAGTCAGCGCCAGGGCTGTCAAAAGGGAAATGATTGCTTTCTTTTTCATAATACGGATCCTCCATTAAACAAACAGTTTTGTGAACCTGTGTTTCTACCATATATTATAAATATATGTGCAGTTTGTCGATACTTTGTTTAAATAAGTTCTGAGAGGTGAACTGTGACCGGGTGCCCGAAGGAGTTTGGCGGTATTATACGGGGAGAGATACATGTGCCCGGTATATCTTCTGAAGTGCAGTCCCGGTTTGATACTGCGGGTGATCGATGGAGGGTTATGATCTCTACATGAAGTTCTCGATCTCCTCAACGTATTCCTTTGTGTGGGCTGCCATGTAGCCGCAGTGAGGATATCCCTTCCGGATGACAACCTTCACCTTTGGCAGGTATTGTTTGAAGGCTTTCCGGGATGCATTCAGATCGAAATCCTCCTCCCCGTATTCCAAATGGAGTTTCTGCTGCTGTTCGTCACTCAGGGGTTTCAGATCGTAGTGGCAGCAGGCGTAGCAGATGGCGTCTATGTCCCGGGGAGTGACACGCTCAAGATTCTTTATCATGAGCTTTGAAAAATATTCTCCGTACATTTTGGTAAGGCTATCGGAACTGTCCATGTGCGTCCTATCCAGCTCCTTTTTCTTTTTCATGAAGGTCTGCTTCATGATCTGTTCCATGATCATGGAACTTTTTGTCAGGGCTACCCCGTCGAACCACACATGTTCCGCATTTATGTCCGGGTCGAAAAACAGTCTCCATCCCACCGCGACCCCCAGGGATGCTCCGTAGAGGAGTTTTATCTCCGTGTGTCCGCTTTGCAGGAGGTATTTTTTGAGCTCCCGGTATTCCTCCGCTGCGCTCACATAGTTTCCTGCCTTGCCGTGTCCTCCCTGATCCGGAGCGATGATAAAGTATTCCCCTTTCAGATAGGGCGTCATCAGTCCGTAAATATCAGATCCCGATATGAGCATTGGAGACAGCATTATGACCGCCGGATTTGAGGGATCTCCGTATTCATTTATGTACATGTTTTATGCCTTTCTGTATTTATATCTTTATCAGGATCAGTATCTGTATCCGCGTTCATGTCCGTGTCATTATTCGCATGATCCGGATATCTCTGTCATACCCGGAAATCTTATCACAGCAGCCCCCCCGGGGCAAAGGGAAAGACTTTTAAATCAAAAAAATGTAGAATTCTACAGTTTTGTTGATTTTGAACACTGAATAAAGTATAATCAAATCAAAAAAAATGTAGAATTCTACAAAAAAGAGGATTGAAAATGATCAGGAGAGATAAATATCTGAATCAATTGATAAAT
>JAILIO010000148.1 GCA_024695225.1 Lachnospiraceae bacterium | reverse complement strand
TGCCTGACAGGCCCGGAGAACTGCAGCGGGTCGCCGGGGTGATCGCAGCTGAAAACGGGAACGTGATAAGGCTTGAGCATAACCAGTTTGTGTCCATAAACAGGCAGGCGGCGGTGGAACTTAAGATAACGCTTGAGGCTTACGGAACCGAGCATAAACAGCAGATCGTGGACAGTCTCACAAAAGAAGGATATTCTCCCCGTCTGGAAAGGGCTACCATATAGTGACTGAAAGTTCGGGGAAAAAGAATCCGCTGAGAAAGGCACTTGTCATCACCATTGCTTTGTGCGCAGTCACATTCCTGTCGCTTTTATTTTCCATTGTGATGGTGGTCAGGATGAGCATGGCCGGGTCTTCAGAGTCTGAAAGTGCTGAGTCCTCCTCCGAAAGCGCAGAGGAGGAAACTGTCATGCTGACCCATGAGGAAGCACAGAGGATGGTGGAAAGAGCTTCCGAATCAGGGGAGCAGATGGGCAGGGAAGCGGTATTAAAGGAACTCCGGTCGGCCCTTCAGAACAAGAATGATTTCCTGCCGGTTTTGAGAAAACTTTACAGCGATGATCTGATCGTGGATGACAACGGCACCTACAGGTTTGCGGCGGTAAATAACAATTTGGGCATGAGCCCCTATGATCCTGCGGATTTTTACAGCGGGAGCGGCACTGCGCCGGTGTATAGGGGCACGGCAGGCAGATGCGTGTACGGAGTTGATGTGTCAGAGAATACGGAGATCTCTTCCTGGGAAGAACTGTCAAAGGGAAAGAACTTTGCCATTGTAAGAGTGGGATACAGAGAGACCGGAACCGGGGAACTGTACACCGACGAGGCATTTGAGGAGAATATGGAGCAGGCTGCAGCCATGGGACTGCAGATCGGCATATCATTTATATCATCCGCATCGGATGCTGAAGAAGTTTTGGAAGAGGCTGAATTTGTCATAAGCGAGATCGAACCATACAGGGAGGATATAACCTATCCTGTCATATTTATCCCGGGCAAGGGGCTGGTAGGGGGAAAGAGAGATATAACCCTGGCCTCCGAATTGTGTGAGACCTTCGCAGGAAGGCTGGAAGAAGAGGGATATGTCCCGATGATCGGAGGGACTATATCAGACTTCATCCTGAGACTGGATATGACAGAACTTGATGAATACAGGAAATATGTGCGCGATCACAGCGCAAAACCTTATTTTCCTTATGAGTATCAGCTTTGGCAGTACGGCGGTGAGGAAGAGGGGACAGATGGCGGAGTGACCCCGGGAACGGTCATAAGCTTTTATTCCCCCTCTTGACATAAAGCTCAGTTTCGTGTATCTAAAGAGGGTATGCGCTTTTGACACAGAATCGGTCAGATCCGGATACAGAGTTTTCGTTGCCTTCATAATGGGAAACAGATGGAGGCTTACAGTGAGGAAATGATATTTGGCTTTTGAAAGTCTTTCGGAAAAACTACAGCAGACCTTTAAGACCTTAAAGGGGAAGGGCAGGCTGAACGAAGAAGATGTCCGTCTCGCCATGAAGGATGTCCGCATGGCTCTTTTGGAGGCCGATGTCAACTATGCAGTAGTGAAGGATTTCACTGCAAAGGTCCGTGAAAAGGCCGTGGGATCCGACGTGATGAACGGGCTGAATCCCGCCCAGTCGGTCATAAAGATAGTCAAGGACCAGATGGTGGAGCTTCTGGGAAATGAGCCTGCGGAGCTGAATTTCCAGCCGGGTAAAAGCCTCACTGTGATCATGATGTGCGGTCTTCAGGGTTCAGGTAAGACCACCACTGCCGTGAAGATAGCCGGAAAGCTTAAGGAAAAGGGTAAAAAGACCCTGATCGCCGCAGGAGATGTGTACAGGCCTGCCGCCATAGATCAGCTGAAGATAAATGCTGAGAAGATGGGGATCGATGTGTTTTCCATGGGGACTGAGGTGTCTCCGGTGGAGATCGCAGAGAAAGCGGTGGCCGAAGCGGAAAAAGGCGGTTACAACGTGCTCATCATCGATACCGCGGGACGTCTGCAGATAGATGACCGCATGATGGATGAGCTTACAGAGATAAAGAAAAAGGTCACTGTTCACGATACTCTCCTGGCTGTCGATGCAATGACAGGACAGGAAGCGGTGAATGTAGCCACCGAGTTCGACAACAGGATAGGCGTGGATGCCCTGGTGGTGACAAAGCTGGATTCAGATACCAGAGGCGGCGCGATCCTCTCAGTCAGGTCTGTTACCGGGAAACCGGTGGTTTACGCCGGAACAGGCGAAAAACTGGATGCTATAGAACCCTTCTATCCGGACAGGATGGCTGACCGGATACTGGGGATGGGAGATGTTCTCTCCCTTATAGAGAAAGCGGGACGAAATCTTGATATAGATGAGGATACCGGAAGATCCATGGTGTCCAGAGTCAAAAAAGGACGTCTCAATTACAATGATTACCTGATGAGCATGCAGCAGATGAAGGGCATGGGAGGTCTGAAGAGCGTTCTCAGCCTTATGCCCGGGATGAACAGCAAGATATCGGAGGCTGCGGATCAGGTGGACGACCGGGAGATGGCCAGGACAGAGGCCATCATCCTCAGTATGACCGCCGCGGAGAGGGAAAACCCAAAGCTTATGAATCCCTCCAGAAAGCGGAGGATCGCTGCGGGAGCAGGGCTGGACATAGCTGAGGTCAACAGGTTCATAAAGAGATTTGAGCAGGGGCAGAAGATGATGAAGCAGATGCCGGGACTGCTCAAAGGACACGGTAAAAACCCGTTTTTTGGGTTTTGATATAATTTAGTCAGCAACAGGAGGAAGAATGAAATGGTTAAGATCAGGCTCAGAAGGATAGGCGAGAAGAAGCATCCCTATTACAGGATAATAGTGGCAGATTCAAGATCGCCCAGGAATGGCAGGTTCATCGAGGAGATCGGAACATACGATCCCAACACGGAGCCCAGCACCGTGAAAGTTGATGAAGAAGCCGCAAAGAAATGGCTTGGAGACGGCGCACAGCCCACTGAGGTTGTCAGCAGACTGTTCAAGAACGCCGGTATCGCCTGATGACAAAGGAGCTTACTGAGACTATCGCCAAAGCGCTTGTGGACAATCCGTCTCAGGTGTCTGTCCGCGAAGAGGTGAGCGGAAAGGATGTATCACTCATCCTTTCGGTGGATCCCGCTGATATGGGCAAGATCATCGGCAAGCAGGGCCGTATAGCCAACGCCATAAGGACGGTGGTGAAAGCCGCCTCTGTCAAGGAAGGCAGGAGGGTGGACGTCGAGATAGTATGACGGATGTCCTGACTGTTGGGGTGATCACAAAGCCCCATGGCATCAGAGGTGAGGTGAGGGTATATCCCTATACCGAGGATATCGTCTCTTTCCTCAAGGACACGGAGGTGATCCTGGAGAGAAGGGGAAAGACTCTGAGCGCCAAGACTGAAAAATGCCGTATGCAGGGTGGTATGGCACTGCTGAAACTTTCCGGCACTGAGACCAGGGATGAGGCGGATATGCTTCGCGGGTATGAGATAAATGTGAAGCGCGAAGATGCCCCCGAACTTCCTGAGGGCGAGTATTATGTCTGCGATCTGCTGGGTTTAAAGGCTGTGACCCTGGAAGGTGAGGCCTTCGGGACACTCACCAAGGTCATGCACACAGGCGCAAACGACGTGTACGAAATCACAGCTGACGACGGGAGGACGGTTCTGGTGCCTGCGGTACATGACTATGTCACTTCCATAGATATGGAGAACCGGACACTGACATTCAGGCTGGATAAGGGGATGCTGTGAGCGTAAAAAGCATAAGCGTTATGACCCTGTTTCCGCAGATGGTGAGCGATGCTTTTTTGACCAGTATCACGGGACGTGCTGTCAGAAAAGGCATTGTAGACTTTTCTGTCTATGACATAAGGGATTACACCAAAGACAAAAATAACCGGGTGGATGATTATCCTTTCGGCGGCGGCGCCGGTCTGGTCATGCAGGCTCAGCCCGTGTACGATTGCTTCAGGGATGTTGCAGGTCATCTGGGAAACGCTGTCCCAAGGGTGATATTCATGTCTCCGGCGGGCAGGGTGTTTGATCAGAAGACAGCCCATGAGCTGGCAGATGAGGATCATATCATTTTTCTCTGCGGCCACTATGAAGGCGTGGATGAAAGAGTGCTGGAGGAGATAAAGGCTGAGAAGCTGTCCATAGGAGATTATGTCCTGACGGGGGGAGAACTCCCGGCTCTGGTGGTATCGGATGCGGTGATCAGACTGATCCCCGGGGTGCTGCATAACGGAGAGTCTATAATGGACGAGTCTTTTGAGACTCCCCTTTTGGAATATCCCCAGTACAGCAGGCCTGCCGAATGGATGGGAAGACAGGTCCCGCCGGAACTGATGACAGGGGATCACAAAAGTGTGGCCCTGTACAGAAGAAAGCTTTCCGAAGAGATAACAAAAGAAGTGAGACCCGATCTCTATGAACGGTATCTGTCGGGGCTTGAGAGACAGGACAGGCGAAGCGAACTGCAGAAGAGCATAAAGAAGCTTACAAAGAAAATCAAAAGAGACTTGAAATAAATAATAACATATGGTAACATTACCACTTGCGAAAATAAGATACAGCCGATGTGGTCGGCACGGAGGAAGAAATGGTAGATTATATTAAAGAAATAGAGGATGCACAGAAGAAGGACGTTCCCGTGCTGAACGTCGGTGATACCATCAGGGTTTTCGGAAAGATCAGAGAAGGAAACCGTGAAAGGATACAGGTTTTTGAGGGAACAGTCCTCAAAGTACAGGGCACGGGCATCAGGACCACCTTTACCGTCAGAAAGCTCAGCAACGGCGTAGGTGTTGAGAAGACATGGCCTCTGTATTCACCCAATGTTGAGAAGATCGAGGTTGTGAGAGCCGGTAAGGTCAGACGTGCGAAGCTGTATTACCTGAGAGACAGGATCGGAAAGAGAGCAAAGGTCAAAGATCTCATCAGATAATCCGGAACATGCCGGGGGGACGGATTGAAATCCGTTCCCCTTTTTAAATTTTAAGGTGTATGGATGAACCGGCATTATGATCCATTGAAAAAGGCCATGGCTGTCAGGACAGGTCACATATGGCTGACAGGACAGGTCACATATGGCTGACAGAACAGAACACATATGTTTGATAGAAAAGATCGCATATGAGAAGCAAAAAATACGAATTAAAATTCTATGAACCGGAAAAGAAGATAGACCGGGAATTCCTGAAGAGCGCTGCTGAGATCGTCGTGATGACTGTCATAACTGCGCTTCTCTCTTATGTGATCACATATTCCTTCGGACTCAGGACCACAGTCATAGGTGATTCTATGGAACCGGCACTCATCAACGGACAGGAAGTGCTGGTGGACCGCTTTATATATCTCTGGAAAACTCCGGGGTACGGCGATGTCATAGCATTCCGGCCAAACGGAAATGAGAACGCCCATCTGTATATAAAACGAGTGGTGGCGTTGCCCGGAGATACCGTGGTCATCAGGGACGGTGTGCTCTATGTGAACGGCAGTGCCGAAGAAGACACGGGAAATGGGGAACTGATAGAAGATTCCGGTATTGCCTCCCTTGAGATCACATTGAACGGCAATGAATATTTTGTGCTGGGAGACGCGAGAAACAACAGTGAGGATTCCAGATCCGGCAATATAGGTCCGGTGGAAAGGAAGACCATTACAGGCAAAGCGTGGCTTAAACTGGGAAAAGGGGAAAACAGTTGGGGACTTGTGAAATGAACGGAGCGGTAAACTGGTATCCCGGACATATGGCAAAGGCCCTGAGGCAGATACGAAGCGAGATCGAAAAGGTGGATGTGGTGCTGCTGATACTGGACAGCAGGATACCCGGATCATCCGTAAATCCTGATATAATGGAACTGACGGGGCGAAAGAAACAGATAGCTGTCCTGACCAAGAAAGATCTGGCGGATCCCGTGGCCACCGATAAATGGATAGATTATTTCCGCGGACGGAATATAAACGCCGTTTCGGTTGACTCCAGAAACAGAGGAGACCTGCCGGCCATAAGGTCACTTATCAACGGATCCATGAAGGAGAAGAGGGAAAGGGACCTGAAGAGAGGCATCAAAAACAGGCCTGCCAGGGTGATGGCTGCCGGTATCCCCAATGCCGGGAAATCCACTATACTGAACACACTTTCGGGGAGATCATCCCTGAAGACCGGAAACAAACCCGGGGTGACCAGGGGAGATCAGTGGATATCCGCAGGAAAGGACACCATGCTTTTGGATACACCCGGGCTTTTATGGCCCAGGCAGGACAGGGAAAGGGTTTCTTTAAATCTTGCACTCACAGGCAGCATAAATGATGATATACTTGACAGGGAGAAGCTCTGCATCAGTCTTATGAGATTTTTGGACGAAAGGTATCCAAAAGCCCTTGAAGACAGATACGGGGAAGGCCTTCCGAAGGATCCGGGAGAAGCACTTTTTGAGATAGGCAGAAGGCGGGGGATGATGCTGAGAGGTTCCGAGGTGGACGTAAGGGCTTCGGCATCTGCGGTGATAAATGACCTCCGAAACGGCAAGCTTGGCAGAATATCACTTGAAACACCTGATGATTGGACAGATCTTGATGTAGGGGAGTATAGTTCATAATTATGAAGAGAATTCTTAAGGAAATTGTATCGCTGAGCATTTATATCCTGGTGATCCTGGGTATCACCTATCTGGTCATCCACTATGTGGGGCAGAGAACGGTGGTGGAGGGTCATTCGATGATGCCCACCCTCATGGACGGTGACAGCCTGATAGTGGATAAACTTTCCTACAGGTTTGTGGAGCCCAAACGCTTCGACATAGTCGTGTTCCCCTATGAACACGCGGATCACACCTATTACATAAAAAGGATAATAGGGCTGCCCGGAGAGAGCGTAAGGATAGACGCCGACGGGGTCATATACATAAACGGAGAAGTGCTTGATGAAGATTTCGGCGCGGAGCAGATGCTGGACCCGGGGAGGGCAGTGGAAGAACTGCATCTGAAATCTGATGAGTATTTTGTCCTGGGAGATAACAGGAACAATTCCACGGATTCAAGAGTTGAGGATGTGGGAAATATACACAGGGGAAGGCTCATAGGCAGGGCTGTGCTGAGAGTCTGGCCTCTCTCCGAATTTGGGACACTTGATTAGCCGATGGAAAAAGTATCTGATATCTTATTTCAAATAAAGACTGCAGATGAATCCCTGCTCCCTGCTCTTCTGGACAAGTATGAGGGGGATGACAGGGAATCTGTGAAAAAGGCAGTGAATTCAGCCAGGAAACGTCTTTTAAAGCTTGAAGAGGAAGACCTCAGGCTGGAAGGCATGATGAAATACGAGAGGAAGTATCCCGGCCTTTTTATCTGCGGCATCGATGAGGTGGGGAGAGGCCCTCTGGCCGGTCCTGTGATGGCGGGGGCTGTGATCCTGCCCGAAGGTGAAAAGATCCGGTATGTTAATGATTCCAAGAAATTGTCCGAAAAAAAAAGAGAGGAACTCTGCGCTCTGATCAAGGAGAAAGCCGTGGCATGGAATGTTTCCGCCGTATCTCAGGAACGGATAGATGAGGTGAACATACTGAATGCCACAAAAGAGGCCATGATAACTGCGGTGAACAGTTTGGTGACAAAGCCTGATGTGCTTTTGATCGACGCGCTTACACTGCCCATCGATATAAAGCAGGAAGGGATAGTTAAAGGGGATATGAACAGTATCTCCATAGCGGCCGCTTCAATAGTCGCAAAGGTCACTAGAGATGACTATATGAAAAAGATGGCGCTCAAGTATCCTGAATACGGTTTTGACAGGAATATGGGCTACGGAACCGCAGAGCATATAGCTGCCATAAAAAAATACGGTCCCTGCCCCATCCACAGGAAAAGCTTTATAGGAAATTTTATCTGAACAGGTTATGAATGATATTTCGTCTTTAAACACAAATACCTCTGTAAATATCTCGCTGTCCGGCACTCAGGTCCAGGGGGTTTCCGGAGTTTCGCCCGTAAGGCAGGACTCGGGACAGACTCTGACCCTGTCTCCGGGAGATATCCTTAAAGGGACAGTACTGGGTTCCGATCAGGGGAATGTCACCCTTTCTCTTGGAAATGGGGCCACTCTTTCCGCTGTTCTGGCAGATGGCGTAAACCTGACTGAGGGAGCTCTTGTGTCTCTGGCTGTCAGGGGAAAGACTGACAGCGGCAGCGTACTGCTGTCAGCCCTGAACACCAACACCGCCGGCGGAAGCGCGGACGGCGGGCTCATGAAAGCCATAGGGGGAGCGGGACTGGAGATCAATGACAGGACAGTCCTCATGGTCAGGAGCATGATGGAAGAGGGAATGCCCATCAATAACGAGGCCATAAGAGCCATGAGCCAGTCCCTGGCAGACATCCCCACAGCGAATATCAAAGACGCAGTGGAACTTATGAAAATGGGACTTCAGCCCTCTGAGGAGAATATACAGCAGCTGAATAATTACAAAGAGGCTGAATACAGGATAGAAGAGACCGCAAAGGATATCGGACAGAAGGCGTCTGACGCCCTGATCCAGATCGCCGACACTGAGGGCAGCACAGAGGCAGTCCGGGTGCTGAAGAACGTACTGACACTTGTAAGCGGTGAAGACAGTGTTTTGACAAATGGCGATAATACCGCCGTAAATCCCCGGGAAGGCGCATCTGCGCAGACAGCCGTACAGAATGTCCCCCAGGGCAGTGAAGCCTCTGAAATGGCCGCTACAGGGAAGGAGGGGGCAGCCCTGGCGGGGGTCATGAATGAACATGTCCCTGCAGGAGAAGTGACATCCTCACTTTCCGACGCTCTGATGGAACTGGGGGCTGTGACCGAAGAGCAGGCAGAATCCCTGGAAAAAGGCACCATGACCAAGGGGGAACTGACAGAGATCCTCAGGAATATCCCGGAGAAAGCAGAGATCCCCGAAGAGATAAAGCAGTTCATTCAGAAAACCGCTTCATCCCCTGAACAGGCGGCAAAAGCTCTTGCAGCAGCAGAGAATGCACCCGGCAGGGAGGGGCTTATGAATGCGGTCCTGAAGAATCCCGTGGTGAAACAGCTGGTACAGGACAGCCTGGCAGCCCAGATGATGGTGACCCCGGAAGAGACGGGGGAAAAGGAAAACGTAAGACATCTGTATGAGAGGATGCTGACCCAGAGCGATAAGCTCCAAAAGGTCATGGGAAAGGCAGCGGGTCCCGGCACTGAGCTTGGACAGAGTCTGGAAGCCCTTAACAATAACGTGAAGTTCATAAACAACATAAATGAAGCTTTCCCCTACATTCAGCTTCCCGTGAGGATGGACGGGGGAGAAGCCCACGGCGATCTCTATGTATATACCAACAAAAAGGGAAGTCTTGCCGAAAAAGACGAGGTAACGGCCCTTCTGCACCTGGATATGGATCATCTGGGACAGCTGGATGTGTATCTCACCCTGAAGGACGGGGATCACCTGGGGACTCATTTCTATCTGGAAGACGACGAAACCCTGGATCTCATCGCACAGCATATGGACCAGCTGGAGAAGGGGATGGAAAAGCGTGGGTATGTTGTGAAGACAGAGCTTTCCACCAGGGACAAGATGGCCAAACCCGCAGATATACTGACTGACAAGGAAAATAAACCCAAGGTCCTGTCCTTTAATTCTTTTGACGCGAGAGCATGACATGGCGGAAAAGGATCAGAAAAGACAGGCCATAGCCCTTCAATATGACCCTGATGACCAGGCCCCCCGGGTAATAGCCACCGGAAAAGGGGTGGTTGCGGACAGGATCATCGAAAAGGCAAAGGAATCCAAGGTACCGGTCCACAAGGACAGTAAGCTTGCAGACACCCTGTCAAAGCTGGAGATCGGTGATATGATACCGCCTGAACTGTACGGAGCGGTGGCGGAGATCCTGGTGTTCGTGGATGCCATGGACAAGATAAAGGCAAGACAGAGCCGGGGAAAGAAGAAATAAAACGGGAAAGTAAATATAACGTGAAAAAAGAATATGCGGGAAATAAGAATATGCGTGAAAAAAGAATATGCGGGAAATAAGAATATACGTGGAAAAAGAACATACGGGAAATAAAAACATACGGGAAAAAGAATATACGAAAAATAAGAATATACGATAAATAAGAGATTACAGTGAATAAACAATAACCGGAAAGAAACAGAGACCGGAAAAGCGGACATACATCACAGAGGAAAGACCATAAACAAAAGAGAAGTCGGAACGGAATATGAGGACAGGGCGGCATCCTATCTTGAAGAGCAGGGTGTTTCGATATTGCAGAGGAATTTCAGGTCACGCTCGGGAGAGATCGATATAATAGGTCGTAACGACGGATATCTTATTTTTTTTGAAGTGAAATTCAGGAAAAATCCTTCGGCGGGAAGCGCATCGGAAGCAGTTGGGCTCAGAAAGCAGGAGAAGATCTGCAGAACTGCGGATTATTATCTCTACATAAATCATGTGACCCTGGATCACCCGGTGAGATTCGATGTGGTCGCCATAGACGGGGAGCGTATAACCTGGTTTCAGAATGCGTTTCCCTACAGGGAAAGAGGCGGAGGAAGATCTTTTTGAAAAAAGGACAGAAGAAACCGGTGGTGGCCATAGTCGGCCGTCCCAATACAGGAAAATCATCACTTTTCAATGCCATAACCGGGGACCGCAGGTCCATAGTTGAGGATGTCCCCGGAGTCACAAGGGACCGCATATATGCGGAGGCCTCCTGGCTTGACAGGGATTTTGTGCTCATCGACACCGGGGGAATAGAACCGGAGTCAAAGGATGTCATGCTGGAGAGCATGAGAGAACAGGCGCAGATAGCCATAGACACCGCAGATGTCATCATTTTCGTGACAGATGTGCAGACAGGACTTGTGGATTCGGACATGGGGGTTGCAGATATCCTGAGGAGGTCCATAAAGCCCGTGGTGCTGGCTGTGAACAAGACTGACAGTGTAAAGAAATACGGGATGGATATCTACGAGTTCTACAACCTGGGGCTTGGGGATCCTGTGGCCGTGTCTGCGGCAAACCGTCAGGGCATAGGTGATCTCCTGGAACAGGTGAGTTCTCATTTCCCCGAGAGAAATCCGGGGGATGATGAGGAGGACGATGCGGTCAGGGTGGCCATAGTGGGCAAGCCGAACACCGGAAAGAGCTCCTTGATAAACAGGATCACCGGAGAGAACAGGGTGATAGTGTCAGATGTGGCCGGAACCACCAGAGACAGCGTGGACAGCGAGGTCGTCAGAAAGGGAAAGCGCTATGTGCTCACAGACACTGCCGGTATCCGCAGGCACAACAAGATCCGGGACAACCTGGAGCATTACATGATAATAAGGGCCGTGGCGGCGGTTGAGAGATCGGATGTTGTGGTACTCATGATAGATGCGGATGAAGGGGTCACCGAACAGGATGCCAAGATCGCAGGCATCGCAGAGGAAAACGGGAAAGCTGTCATCATTGCGGTGAACAAGTGGGATCTGATAGAGAAGGACAACAGTTCCGTAAAAAAATATACTGAGAAGATCAGGAACACACTCTCATTTATAAGCTGGGCTGAGATCATATTTATATCGGCTAAGACGGGGCAGAGGATAGACAGGCTCTTTGACATGATAGACGCGGTGTCGGAAAACCATGCCATGCGCATAGCCACAGGGGTTTTAAACGAGATCATCGCGGAGGCCGCGGCCATGAAACAGCCGCCCTCGGACAAAGGAAAGAGGCTCAGGATATTCTATTCCACACAGGTGTCGGTGAAACCTCCCACCTTTGTGCTTTTTGTAAATGACAGAAAACTTTTCCATTTCTCATATTTGCGGTATATTGAGAATCAGATAAGGGACTCCTTTGGATTTATGGGGACTCCCCTGAGGTTCATTATAAGAGAAAGGAACGAAAAAGATGGCTGATATTACTGTGATGGGAGCCGGCAGCTGGGGAACGGCCATGGCGGTTCTCTTTGCGGATTCGGGACACAAGGTGACGCTCTGGGCATATCTGGATTCGGAGGTGGAGGCCCTCACAAGGGACCGGGAAAATGAAAAGCTCCCCGGGGCAAAGATACCGGATACCATCGAGATCACATCGGATATGGGGAAGGCCCTTTCCCGGACTGATATCTGTATAATGGCAGTGCCTTCAAATGCAGTCAGGTCCGCGGCCTCCTCCATGAAGCCCTATGTGGACGGCAGTTTCAAGATAGTCAATGCGGCCAAGGGGATAGATGAGAAGACCCTTATGAGGCTTTCACAGGTGGTGGAAGAGGAACTGTCAGGGACCCCCGTGTCTGTCATATCCGGCCCGAGCCATGCAGAGGAAGTGGTGAATTTCATACCCACTGCCATAGTCATAGGATCACATACAAAAGAAGATGCACAGTATCTGCAGCACAACCTCATGTCCAGGACCTTCAGGGTGTACATAAGCCCTGATATGACCGGGATAGAGATCGGGGCAGCCCTGAAGAACGTGGTGGCCCTGGCAGCAGGCATAGCAGACGGGCTCGGGTGTGGGGACAACACAAAGGCAGCCCTTATCACCCGCGGAATGGCTGAGATATCAAGGCTGGGTATGGCTATGGGAGGAAAGGCGGAGACCTTCTCCGGCCTCACCGGCATGGGTGACCTGATCGTGACCTGCGGTTCAATGCACTCAAGAAACAGAAGGGCGGGGATACTGATCGGACAGGGCCATGAACCGGCGGAAGCCGTGAAGAGCATAGGGCAGGTGGTTGAAGGCGTAAACTGCGCAAAGGCAGCTCTCAGGCTTTCTGAAAAGTATTCCGTGGAAATGCCCATAGTCCAAAAGACAAATGAGATATTGTTCTCGGGGCTGTCTCCCAGGGAGGCTATGGATTCCCTTATGCTGAGGGATCCCAAGATAGAAAATCCGCTCATACCCTTTGACAGATGAGAACAGAGGAAGGTTAATTGTTCAAGCCAACTCCGGATTTTTACAACTACACATTTGATTTCTGCGCCATGGCCGTCTTCGGCCTGTCTGCGGTACTTTATTTTCTGACCAGAGGGGTGAAGACCAGACAGAACAGGATCTTTCTCTCTGTGGAGGTCCTGGGCTTTTTTGCTTCTCTTTTTGATATTCTGGGGGCATATTGCATAGCCCACGCACATGAAGTTCCTTTTCAGATGCTTTATTGTACCAACCTGTTCTATCATCTGATCCATGTGAGCGTGGTGCTCATGTACTCCTATTATGTCATGTCCATGTTCAATCTCCACAGGAGACTGCACTGGACTGTGATGATTCTCTTCTTTTCTCCCAGTGTTATCATGGCCTTTATCATCGTGTCCACATACTGGACGCGGTGGGCGTTTTATTTTGATGAAAACCTGAAGTACCAGCACGGTGCGGGGATGCCTCTGATCTACATTCTGAGTCTGCTGTATCTGATAGTGGTCCTGGTGATACAGATCGCATTCAGAAAAGCTCTCAGCAAGGGTATACTGGTGTGCGTCATATCCATGATCCTGGCTGTGGTCTTTGCGGTGATATTCCAGAGCATAAGGCAGGAAATGCTGATAGAACTCTTTGTGGAATCCATGGCCATGCTGTGCTTTATATTTGCCACTGAATCTTCCGACGATATTTACGACAAGATGTCCGGCATAAAAAACAGTACCTCCTTTATGAAGGAAATGAACATCATAAGGTATACCCATTCCGGCGGTACGCTGATAGTGCTTAAGATCAGTTCAGTCTCTTTCTATCACTCAAAACTCGGGACATCCTTCAGGAACAATATGAGCCGGCAGATAGCCCTGTGGTTTAAGACTTTTCTGAAGGAAGAGGAGATATACAGTCTGGGGGCCGGTCATTTCGCAGTGATCCTCATGGGCAACCGGGCGGGTATGGTGGACGATGTATACGGAAGGATCAAAAAAAGGTTTGCGGAGACCTGGGATTTCGAAAAATTCACAGTAAAACTGGTGGTCCAGATCATGAAACTGGATCTTTCGGAGAGCCTGGGGTCTGACGACGATATCATTTCCCTCACTGAATCTCCCTTTGAAGGGTCCTATGATTCCTTCAGTGAATCCGGCATGGACGACCTGGGGTATCTGAAGAGGGAGAGGGAGGTCCAGGATGCCATGTCCCGGGCTTTCAGTGAGAAACTTTTTAAGATATACCTTCAGCCCATTTACAATCTGGCGCTGCAGAGGGTGGACAGCGCGGAAGCCCTTGTCAGGATAGACGATCCCGTGCTGGGACTCATAATGCCCACGGAATTCATACCCGCAGCCGAGAGAAGCGGCTTGATAATGGATATAGGCATATGGGTCATAAGGGAGTCCTGCAGATTTTACAGAGATGCGGCTCTTTCCCACTTCGGCATCGACAGGATAAACATAAATCTGTCCGAGATACAGTTTCTGGACACCGATCTTCCGGAGAGGATCCTGGGGATCACTGAGGAGTACGGAGTGGATCCCTCCAGAATCTGTTTTGAGATCACATCCACCATGACCTCCGGGCGTCCTGAAAAGATGCGCGAGTTTATGGTCAAAATGCGGGAGTATGGCTTTTGCTTCGCCCTGGACAATTATGGCCTTGGGTATTCAATAAAACCGGATATATTTGATCTGCCCTTTACCATGGTAAAGATAGACAAGAGTATACTTTGGGCGGCGCAGAAAAATAAATACGCATCTATTGAAATATCGGGATCGGTCAGGATGCTGCAGGAGATGCAGCTGAAGACGGTCATAGAGGGAGTTGAGTCCACGGAACATATGGAACTTTTGGAATCCCTGTCTGTGGACTACCTTCAGGGCTACTATTTTTCAAAGCCACTTGAAGAAATGCGATTTATGGCATATATTAATGCGGCAGGAGCATTGTAAAATGATAAGCGGAGGGAAAGAATGGAGATCTTTGAAGAATTGAGAGAACGTGGGCTGCTTGCGCAGTACACGGATGAGGAGAGGATAAGGGAACTTGTAAATACAGGCAAAGCCGTTTTTTACATAGGATTTGATCCCACTGCGGATTCGCTGCATGTGGGGCATTTTATGGCATTATGTCTCATGAAGAGGCTTCAGATGGCCGGAAATAAGCCCATCGCCCTTATAGGCGGCGGCACAGCCATGATCGGTGATCCCTCAGGGCGAACCGACATGAGGACCATGATGACAAATGAGGTGATAGATCACAACTGTGACTGTTTCAGGACTCAGATGAGCCGTTTTATCCGTTTCGGAGACGGAGAGGGCGATGCCATAATGGTGAACAATGCGGACTGGCTCAG
>JAILIO010000143.1 GCA_024695225.1 Lachnospiraceae bacterium | reverse complement strand
CAAACAGGCATATTAGATGAAATTTAAACTAAGACCGGCGAGAAAGACATGACGGATCAGGAGAAAAGTAATCTAAGAAGTGGAAAAACAGGATTCTTAGATGAAATTTCAAAAAAGACAAAAAATACAAGGAAGACAAAGAAGACAAGAAATACAAGAAGTACAAGAAATACAAGAAATACAAGAAATACAAGACAGAGATCAATAAAAACAGAAGGGTAAAAGATGCAGGCATATCTTGATAATTCAGCAACGACGGCGGTGAGGCCGGAGATCGCACAGGGGATGGCGGATATAATGACGTCGAACTATGGAAATCCCTCCAGCGCACACCACATGGGCGTTGAAGCTGAGAAGATACTGACAGAAGCGAAAAAGAAAATATCGGCTACTCTGTCGTGTGATGAAGGAGAGATCCTCTTTACTTCAGGCGGCACGGAGTCTGACAATCTGGCCATAATCGGCACGGCAATGTCCTACAGGCGTGAGGCCAGGACCGTGATAACCACACAGGTTGAGCATCCTGCGGTGATGGAGAGCGTCAGATATCTTTCAGATCAGGGGTTTGAGGTGAAGTATCTCCCTGTGAACAAGGACGGCAGCATTTCCCCGGAGACGGTGGGGGATGCGGTGAATGAGGACACTCTGCTGGTGTCTGTGATGCATGTAAATAACGAGATCGGAGCCGTGAATGACATTCATGCCATCGGCGACATCATAAAGAAAAAGAATCCCAAAACATTTTTCCATGTGGATGATGTTCAGGGATACGGCAAGTTCAGGACAAATGTGCGTCACGACAACATTGACCTTCTGTCTGTATCGTCCCACAAGATCCATGGTCCCAAGGGAGTCGGGTTCCTCTACCACAGGAACGGGGTCAGGATGAGGAATCTGATCTTTGGCGGAGGGCAGCAGGGAAATATGCGCTCCGGCACCGAGAATGTTCCCGGCATATATGGCGCGGGAGCCGCAGCGGAAGCGGCTTACCGGAATCTGGACGAGGATGTGGAGCGGATGTATGCCTTGAAGACCCGGCTTGAGGACCGCCTTTTGGAAAATAAGGACGTGTTCCTGAACGAACCCCGTGGCCATAAGGGCGCACCGCATATTGTCAGCGCATCCATAGAGGGTGTCCGGGCGGAAGTGTTTCTCCATGCACTGGAGGACAAGGGGATATATGTTTCTTCAGGGTCTGCCTGTTCTTCCAACAGACCGCATATTTCCACTGTGCTGACAGCTATAGGACTGAGAAAAGATCTTTTGGACTCCACCATAAGATTTTCATTGTCTTCTATGACTACTGAGGAGGAGATCGATTACACGGCGGACTGTGCGGCTGAGATCATGCCGGTGCTCCGGAAGTACAGAAGAAGCTGAGCACAGGATTTTGAATGAAATACAACGGGGGTCTGAGCCGAGATCATGCCGGTGCTCCGTAAATACAGGAGAAGCTGAGCACAGGATAGAACAAAGGATCTGCGAAAGAAATGTGATCGTATTGTGAGAAAGGAAAAGGGATGGATTACAGCACATTTATAATAAAGTATGCGGAGATAGGTGTTAAAGGCGCCAACAGAAGTTATTTTGAAAGGACTCTGGCGGACAATGTGGCCCGGGCCCTGAAAGGCATAGGGGAATTTGATGTCAGGGTGGCGGACACCAGGATAGCCGTAAACGCTCTTGGCGATTTTGATTATGACAAGACAGTGAACGCTATACAGAAACTTCCCGGGATCGCCTCCTTTTCTCCGTCCGTGCAGTATGAGAGAAGTGATCTCAAAAATCTGATCGACGACGCAGTGGCCTTTTTTAAGGAGCGTTTTGGAGACGATGCGCTGTCATTTAAATGTGATACCAAGCGTTCATATAAGGCGTTCCCCGCCCAGTCTCCGGAGATCAATTCCGAGGTGGGGGCGGCGGTGCTGGATGCCTGTCCCAATGTGCATGTGGATGTACACGAACCGGATGTTTATCTGCGGATAGAGGTGAGGGACAAGGTCTATATTTACACTGATGACATAGAGGGTATAGGAGGTCTGCCCACGGGGACTGCGGGGCGGATGACCCTGCTCCTGTCGGGAGGGATCGACTCACCGGTGGCCGGGTATCTGATGGCAAAGCGAGGGGTGCAGCTGGACGCGGTCTATTTCAATGCGCCGCCTTACACCAGCGAGCGTGCTCTCATGAAGGTGATGAAACTTGCAGAGATCGTGTCGTCCTACTCCGGCCCAATAAGGCTGTACGATGTGAATTTCACAGAGATCCAGATGTATATTTACGACAAGTGTCCCCATGACGAGCTGACCATAATCATGCGCCGTTATATGACACGGATCGCGGAAAAGATCGCCAGATCCCGCGGCAGCATAGGGCTTATTTCCGGAGAGAGTTTAGGTCAGGTGGCCAGTCAGACTGCGGAGAGCCTCTTTGTCACGGATGAGCCTGCGGGAATGCCCTTCTACCGGCCTCTCATAGCCTTTGACAAGATGGACATTGTTGGGCTCTCTGAAAAGATCGGCGCCTACGAGACCTCGATCCAGCCTTACGAGGATTGCTGCACCATCTTTGTTGCCAAGCATCCGGTGACAAAGCCAAAGCTGGATGTGATCCAGAAGCACGAACTGAACCTCACGGATATTGACGCCATGGTGGACAAGGCCATCGAGACCGCAACCATCCGGGAGATCACAGGTTAGAACGCAGTTTTCAACCATCAGATTGGATGATCTGATAGCCCAGGCATGTATAATGAAGAGGGTCGGACCTGAACAACAAACCAGGTACTCTTCGTGATGGCCCAGGGACATGTAAGAAGAGGACACCGGCAGGGATTTGAATATCCAAAGATGCCGGAGCAGAAGTCAAAGGGATGCTGATCAGAGGCATCGATCTGAATATATTGGATACCGAAACAGAGATCAGAATCCCCGGAGTCTGAAATACCGATCATATCTCAGGATCCCGGGAGCAGATTCAGAAAACGATATCCGCCAGCTCTCCGGGGTGTCCCGTGGGAGAGGAGACGCGGATGTATTCTTTGGAGTACCCGGAAACGGAACCGTCCGGCTCATTTTCTTCAAAGAGGACCCGGAGCGTGCGCCCTCTGTGCCGCTCTTCGTAGGCCGATCTCAGATCATCGCACAGGGACAGCATTTCATGGGCCCTGGCCTCTTTTACGCTGTTCCTGATCTGGCCCGGCATGGAATAGGCAGGGGTCCCGCGCCTTGCGGAGAAGCGAAACACATTCAGGGAATACAGGGCAACATCCTTTATCAGGTCCATGCTCTCTCTGTGCTCTTCGTCGGTTTCCCCGGGAAACCCTACGATCACATCGGTGGTGAGGGCGGGATCGTCGTAATACCTGCGGAGAAGTTCTGCGCTTTTTCTATAGTCATCGGGAGTATAGTGCCTGTTCATTCGTTTCAGAACGCCTGCAGATCCCGACTGCAGTGCCATATGGAAATGAGGACACACTGCGTCAATCTCCGATATCCTTGATACAAAGTCGTCATTTATAAGCCCCGGCTCAACGGAACTCAGGCGGATCCTGCCGATGCCGGACTCGAGGGCGATGCGCTTCAGGAGCTCTGCCAGAGGCTCCCCGATGTATGCGGGTTTCTCCGTTATCAGCCCCGTCCCGTAGCGGTTCACATTTATGCCTGTGATCACGATCTCTTTGACACCGGAAGATACACAGGTCATGACTTCTTTCAGTATTTCGTCCGGATGCATGCTCCTGACAGGACCTCTTGCGTAAGGTATCACGCAGTAGGTGCAGAAGGAGTC
>JAILIO010000136.1 GCA_024695225.1 Lachnospiraceae bacterium | reverse complement strand
CCTTAGTACGAGAGGACCGGGATGGACGGACCGCCGGTGTACCTGTTGGGAACCAATCCCATCGCAGGGTAGCCGAGTCCGGCAGGGATAAACGCTGAAGGCATCTAAGCGTGAAGCCCCCCTCAAGATGAGATATCCCATAGCTTTAAGCTAGTAAGATCCCCCGAAGAGTACGGGGTAGGAAGGCATGAAGTGTAAGCACAGTAATGTGTTAAGCGGACATGTACTTATCGATCGAGGACTTAATCTATGGTAATACTCCGGCTGTTTATTTGGTCAGTATTGAGTTTTCAAGGTTCCCCGCAGTGAAAATACGCTGCGGGGAATATTTTATTTTTTTGACACATTTGCATTGTTTGTGTTATAATTTCTTGCGGCAATATGTATTTATTATCGATACTGGTAGGTTGGCTGCTTGGGCAGCTCGCGATTACTGAGGGGTGAGGTATGGATACAAAGATTCTTCTTGAAAATGGTACAAATGAGCTTGAAGTCCTTGAATTTACTGTTGATGGCAATTCATACGGCATCAACGTCGCAAAGATCAAGGAGATCATAAATTATCAGGAGGTCACGCCGGTTCCCAATGCGCATCCCAGCATTGAGGGCATTTTCATGCCGAGGGATACTATGATAACAGCCATAGATCTCAGGAACTGTCTCCAGAGAGGATCTTCCCAGCCCGGCGGTCTTTTCATCATAACGAATTTCAATAAACTTGATATAGCCTTCCATGTAGACGCTGTTGTGGGTATACACAGGGTTTCCTGGACCGAGATCATCAAACCCGGGGCTACAGTGTCCACTACCGAAGCCAGTATTTCAACCGGTATCATCAAATTTGAAGAGAAGCTCATAATAGTTCTCGACTTTGAGAAGATAGTCACCGATATCAACCCCGAGACCGGACTTAAGGTCACGGAGATCGACGACCTTGGACCTCGTCACAGAAGTGATGTTCCCATCCTGATCGCCGAGGATTCCGCGCTTCTCAGAAAGATGATCGTAGACTCCCTTAAGAAAGCGGGGTATGTGAATGTCATCGCCACTGAGAACGGCAAGGAAGCATACGATATCATCGCTGACTGTAAAGAGAAGGGCGTGATGGAAGAGCATGTCAAATGTATCATCACCGATATCGAAATGCCCCTTATGGATGGTCACAGACTTACAAAACTTGTGAAAGAGGACTCCGAGACAAGGAACATTCCGATCGTCATCTTCTCATCTCTCATAAATGACGAGATGCGCAGGAAGGGTGAGCAGCTCGGGGCAGACGCACAGCTTACCAAACCTGAGATCGGTAAACTGGTCACCACGGTGGACGCCCTTATCAGCAAGTATCAGTCCGGCGAAGGAAACGGAAACAGCCCTGAGGCTGTTGCCTGAAGACTTTGGATCTCAGGGTGTTTTCTGTTAATTATGCTTATAAAGCCGGAGGAATTCCCCCGGCTTTATTTATGATTTGTTATGGATAAAAAAGAAGAAGAGTATCTGGACAATCTGTTAAATGACATCTCTATCCCTGAAGAAGAGGAGTTTGATGCCGATTCGTTGGAAGACAGTGATGAGAGCATAGGCCTCGATGGTCTTATGCTCATGTCTGAAGACAATATCAACAGCATTATCGGCAATGCCTCTGCCGCCATGGATGAACCGGTCCTTGGGAACAGGAATGTAGATGCCATATTCTCTGAAGCTGCTGCCAATGATTCCGGGGATCGGTCTGATCTCGGGGATATTTCGTCGACCTTAAGCGACCTTGACAACAAGATCGCTGTGGATAAGGATGTCAATGACAAGGCTGTTCAGGCTTTGAAGGATGAAGAGGAGGCCGGGCGTCTCTCTGTAGATGAACTGGATGGGATCATGGATTCCATTCCCGATGAAGGCGCAGTTGAGAAAGAGAAGATCGCCAGGGAAAAACGGGAACAGAAGCGGAAGGCTAAGGAAGAGAAGGCGGCGGAGAAAGCCAGAAAGAAAGAAGAAGCCAGGAAGAAAAAAGAAGAGGCCAGAAAGAAAAAAGAAGAAGCCAGAAAGAACGGAAAGGCTGCATCGGATGGCGGTTTCTTCGGAAGGCTCTTCGGCAAAAAGAAAAATAAAGGCGCAGATGTCGCTGAAGGTGCAGCGGTAGGCGCTATGGCTGCCGGAGCAGCCGCAGATGCTCTGGCAGGTGGGGCAGCCATGGGTTCCATGGATCCTGATGAAGAAGTCACGGTGCCCACCGATTCCGAACTTGCGGATATCCTTGCCGAAGTGGCCACCCTGAATATGGATGGAACTCCCATCGAAGGAGGGGATACGGAGGGATCACCCTCAGGTGGTGGGGCCCCGGAGGGATCTGACGATGCAGTTATCTCGCCCTCTGATGATACAGGGGATACGGAAAATATACCTGATATCCCCGGAGACCCTATGACCGATGAAGGTGCCATGGATGAAGATATCTCTCCTGAATCGTCCGAAGACATGTCACTTATGGATGATATCACCCAGGGTGCCAGTGAAGAGACGATAGATTTAGGACTTGGAGGAGACTCCGAGGACGAGGAGGAAGACGGGGGCAAAAAGGGCAAGAAGAAAAAGAAGAAGAAAGAAAAGGGAGAAAAGAAGGGCTTCTTTGCAGCCATCGTAAAAATGTTCTCCGAGGCGCTGGACGACGATGAAGAGGACGGAGCCAAGGTCGCCATAAGCGAGGGTGACGGCGTCACAGGTATCGTAAGTGATGAAAACCAGGCCATACTGAACGAACTTGACCAGGAACTGGATCAGATACCTGAAGGCAAGAAAAAGAAGAAGAAAAAAGAGAAAAAGCCCAAGAAAGAAAAGAAGAAAAAAGAAAAGAAGCCAAAGAAACAGAAGGAACCCAGAGAAAAGAAGGAATTCCCCTTCTATATGCCCAAGTTCCCGGGGAAGAGCATCCTTCTGGTGGTACTTATGTCCATAACCCTCACTGCCCTTGTGATGGTCATATGTCTCATAGTTCCCGCCCAGATGGCCCTGAACAAAGCGAGAAAAGCTTTCGATGAAAATGATTACGCGGAAGCTTATATGGAACTCTACGGACAGAAACTTGCCGAGGAGGATCAGGTAAAGTTTGAAAAATCTTTGCTTATCCTGAAACTGGACAGGTATATTTCCAAATATAATGAACTTGTGAAGGAAGGAAAGAGAGTGGAGTCTCTCGATGCCCTTTTGGAAGGTGTGGACAGTTATGAATCCATGCTTCCTCTTGCCCAGAACTTTGGCATACAGGGAGAACTCGACGGTGAGTACAGTCTCATACTCACATATCTCATGGATGACTTCGGGGTGACTGAAGAGACAGCCAAGAGCATAAACGGAGAGACTGATGATCTGACTTATACCGAAAGGGTTTATGAGGCTGCAGGTGTTCCGCTCCCGGCGGAAAAGGCTTCCGACATACCTGATATGTCCGGTGTGGAGGGTGCAGGCGATGAGCCTGTGGCAGCTGCCGAGAGCAGCGCAGAAGAGATGCCTTCCGGAGACGGATGGGCAGCCATGCCTGTGGATGGCGAAGGAGCCGGGAATGCAGGAGATACGGAAAACGGAGAAACAGCACCTCCTGCAGAGGATGAGGGCACTGTGTTATTTGATATAAAGGTGAACTGATGAGTTATGTGGCTATCGTCGATTATGGCGCCGGAAATATAAAAAGTGTTGAAAAAGCCCTGAACAGATTGGGCGCCGATACTCTTGTGACTGACAGTCCTAAGGATATATCAAAGGCTTCCAGGGTGATACTCCCGGGGGTGGGCGCTTTCGGGGATGCAATGGAACGCCTGGACAGACAGGGACTCAGTGATATCATCAGAGAGGTGTGTTCTTCCGATACCCCTTTTCTGGGAATATGTCTCGGCCTTCAGTTGTTGTACGGCACATCGGATGAAAGCCCGGGGGCAAAGGGGCTGGGAATACTTAAAGGCAGTATCAGAAAACTTCCTGACAGCGAACTCAAGGTTCCGCATATCGGCTGGAATTCCCTTGAGCTTTCAGGTGATGGGAGACTCTTTAAGGGAGTCCCCGACGGTTCTTTCGTATATTTTGTCCATTCATATTATCTCACATCGGAGGATTCCGGCGCTGTTAAAGCCAGGACAGTATATGGGGAAGTGATAGATGCTTCCGTCGAATACGGAAATGTGTTCGCATGCCAGTTCCATCCTGAAAAAAGCTCTGAACAGGGGCTTCTGATGCTTGAGAATTTTCTCCGGATATAGACCGGACCCCCGGGGGATATCGGTGTCAAAGAGATCGCCGTGTCCGGATCCGGGATTGGAGAACAGAAATGCTTACGAGAAGGATAATCCCATGCCTTGATGTCAAGGATGGAAGAGTTGTAAAAGGTATAAATTTTCTGGATCTGAGAGATGCGGGAGACCCTGCGGAATGCGGGGAAGCTTACGACCGTGAGGGCGCGGATGAGCTGGTTTTTTTGGATATCACAGCTTCAAGCGACAGGAGGGCCACTGTCACGGAACTGGTCAGAAGGGTGGCAGAGAGGGTATTTATTCCCTTCACCGTAGGCGGAGGCATCCGAAGTGTTGAAGATTTTGCGGCGGTCCTCAGGGAAGGGGCGGACAAGATATCCATCAATACCGCGGCGCTTGAGGATCCGGAACTCATAAGCAGAAGCGCTGAAAAGTTCGGAAGTCAGTGCGTAGTGGTGGCTATCGACGCCAGAAGCACAGATGACGGTCATTATACGGCATATAAAAAGGGCGGCAGGGAAGATACCGGCCTGGATGCCGTGGAGTGGGCCATGAGGGCCGAAAAACTTGGGGCCGGGGAGATACTTCTGACTTCCATGGACCGGGACGGAACCAAGTCCGGCTTTGATAACAAACTGACATCTCTTGTGGCCGACAGTGTGAGGATACCTGTCATCGCATCCGGAGGCGCCGGATGTGAAGAAGATTTCTTTGACGCCTTTGAAAAGGGTCATGCAGACGCAGCTCTTGCGGCTTCTCTGTTTCATTATCACGAACTGTCCATACGCAGTGTAAAAGAGTATCTTAAGGACCGCTCTGTTCCTGTGAGGCTTTGATATGGGAGCTATAGACAATGACTGGCTGCCGGTGCTGCAGCCGGAATTCGGAAAACCATATTACAGGGATCTTTTCGTCACGGTTGGAAATGAGTACAAAAAGGGTGTTGTATATCCACCGAAGCAGGATATATTCAACGCTTTTCATTTTACATCCTACAAGGACGTAAAAGTCCTGATCCTGGGACAGGATCCCTATCACGGGCCTGGGCAGGCTCACGGGCTTTGCTTTTCTGTCCTGCCCGGTGCTGATATCCCGCCTTCTCTAAAGAATATCTACAAAGAACTTTCAGATGAATATGGATATAAGATCCCCAACAACGGTTACCTGAAAAAATGGGCTGACCAGGGGGTACTCATGCTGAACACCATATTGACTGTGAGAGCCCACAGCCCCATGTCCCATAAAGGTATTGGCTGGGAAACCTTCACAGATGCGGTGATAAAAGCTGTAAATGACATTCCCGGACCTGTGGTCATAATGCTCTGGGGGAGACCGGCCGGGGAAAAAAGAGGTATGCTTGACAATCCCGATCATCTTGTGCTGACTTCACCCCATCCCAGCCCTCTTTCCGCGTCAAGGGGATTTTTTGGCTGCGGTCATTTTAAAAAGGCAAATGATTTTCTGACAGCAAGGGGCGTTTCCCCAATAGACTGGCAGATCGAAGATATATAACTGTTGACAGGTTTTATGGAGGAAAAATATGCATCCACTTCCTTTTGTGACAAAAGAGCAGATCGAGGAGATCGTAAAAACTTATCCCACCCCTTTTCATCTCTATGATGAGGCGGGGATCAGGAGAAATGCTGAAAACGTAAAAAAAGCCTTCGCCTGGAATCCCGGGTTTATCGAGTATTTCGCGGTGAAGGCAACCCCCAATCCAAAGATACTCTCCATATTCAATGAATATGGTTTTGGGGCAGACTGCGCATCTTTCAATGAACTTGCCCTGGCAAAGGCCGTAGGTATCCCGGGGGACAGGGTTATGTTTTCGTCAAACGACACTCCCTTCTCGGAATACACCTATGCCGCCCACACCGGGGCTGTGATCAATCTGGACGATATCACCCATATCGATTTCTGCGAGAAGGCCTGTGGCGGCAAACTTCCTGAGACCATGAGCATCCGTTTCAACCCCGGGGGGATATTCCGCATGAGCAATGGGATCATGGACAACCCCGGAGATTCCAAATACGGAATGACCGAATCCCAGGTGTTTGAGGCGGTGCGGGTCATGATGAAAAAGGGTGTGAAACACTTTGGGATACACGCCTTCCTGGCCAGCAACACCATAACAAACGATTATTATCCCATTCTTTCAAGGATACTCTTTGAACTGGCAGTGAAGGTAAATAAAGACACAGGAGCGGATATCTCATTTGTCAACCTGTCAGGGGGAGTAGGCGTTGCCTACAAGCCGGAACAGCAGGGCAACGATATACTCGAGATAGGAGAGAGGGTCCGCCAGGTCTATGAAGATGTGCTGGTGCCGGCGGGCATGGACAAGGTCAGACTGTGCACGGAGATGGGAAGGTTTATGACCGGACCGTACGGAGGACTTGTGACCAAAGCCATCCATGAAAAACACACCTACAAGGAATACATAGGCGTGGACGCCTGCGCAGTGAATCTGATAAGACCTGCCATGTACGGCGCATATCACCATATCACGGTGCTTGGAAAAGAGGATTCCACTTGCGATCACACATACGATATCACCGGCTCCCTCTGCGAAAATAACGACAAATTTGCGGTGGACAGGGCGATGCCCCGGATAGACATGGGAGATTATCTGTTCATCCACGATGCGGGGGCACACGGATACTCCATGGGATACAATTACAACGGAAAAATGAGATCGGCGGAACTCCTTCTCAAGGAAGACGGTTCAGTGGAGCTTATAAGACGGGCTGAGAATCCCAGGGATTACTTTGCGACCTTCGACTGCACCGAGGCTGCCGGTCCTTTGGATGAAGTTCTGAAGGAACAGGGGATTTGAGCCGCAGAAAAGGAAGACGGAAAAAGCGGGTACGTTTCAAAAAAAGTTTTTATGCTTTGGTGGCCGGTGTGGTCCTTGTTTTTTCGCTTGCGATCTGTCTGTTGTTCCGTGGACCATCGGGAGAAAAAAAGGAAGTTCCCGTGGAAGACATCGATTATTCTAAAGCGGTCATAGAGACAGAGGAGACGGAAGAACAAGATCCCATGGTGGATGACACGGTATATTCGGCCGCGGAGAACGCCGAAACTCATGGCTATGCCGCAGACGGTGAAGTGAAGAGCGACCACGCAGTCCTTGTGAACCTGAATGAGGGCACTATAATAGCCAAAAAGGGCAGCATTCATGAGCGCATATATCCGGCTTCCATGACCAAGATAATGACCATCCTGGTGGCGGCTGAGCACCTGGAAAGCAGGGAATCCCTGAATGACAAGGTGACTATCAACATCGGTGACACTGATTACAGTTATACCAATGACTGCAGTGCTGTGGGTTTTTCCGTGGATGAAGTTGTCACGGTGAACGATCTGTTCTGCGCAGGCATATGTTCCTCCGGGGCGGACGCCATGATGGCTCTTGCGGAATATGTGGCAGGCAGTCAGGAGCAGTTTGTGATGCTCATGAACGAAAAAGTGAAGAAGATGGAACTGGACGGCACTCATTTTACCAACTGTGTGGGAGTGTTTCATTCGGAAAACTATTCCACTCTTTATGATATGGCCATGATAATGGAAGCTGCAGAGAACAATGAGATCTGCCGATCGGCCCTGGCCTGTAAAAAATACACCACATCCTTCACTGAACAGCATCCGGAGGGGATAGAGACTTCAAACTGGTTTTTGCGGCGCATAGAAGATAAGGAAAACGGGCAGATGGTGATGGGGGCCAAGACAGGTTTTGTGTCGGAGTCCGGAAACTGCGCGGCAAGCTATGCGGAGAATCAGGCGGGGGAGAAATATATATGCGTCACAGCAGGGGCATGGAGTTCCTGGAGATGTATTTACGACCATGTTGAGATATACAGGGAGGTGCTCTGAAAAATGAGGACATTATTTATACAGTGCAGTTCCGGTGCCGCCGGAGATATGATAACGGCTGCCCTTTCAGGTCTCATAGACGACAGGGATGCATTTAAAGAGAGGATCGATTCCCTGGGCTTGCCCGGGGTTTCATTTTCTCTGACACATGGAAAGAGCCATATGATAGGCGGGATACTCTGCGATGTGAAACTGGATGGACATGGAGAGGAAGAAGATGGACCGGAGAGCCGGTCGCTCTGCGATCACGGGCATGAGCACGAGGAATGCTGTCATCACAGCCATGAACATGGGGAAGAGAGCCATCACCACGGGCATGAGCACGAGGAATGCTGTCATCACAGCCATGAACATGGGGAAGAGAGCCGTCACCATGGGCATGAGAATGATGAGGAATGTCATCATCACGGACATGAACAGGCAGAAGAGCATGATCACCACGGGCATGATCACGCGGGAAACCATCATCACCACACGGCATACAGAGATGTGAAGGCTCTTATAGGATCCCTGGATATCCCGGAAAGAGTGAAAAACAATGCCCTTTCGATCTATGGAGAGATCGCGGGAGCAGAGAGCAGGGTACATGGCACCGGGATCAGTGATATCCATTTCCACGAGGTGGGAACCGCGGATGCGGTCTGTGATGTTGTGTCTTCCTGTCTTTTATTTGATATGATAGGGGCTGACAGAATCGTTGTATCTCCTGTGTGCACAGGATTTGGCACGGTGAAGACAGCCCACGGCATACTCCCGGTGCCTGCACCCGCCACGGCAGAGATACTGAAGGGAGTTCCGGTGTACGCAGGACAAACCGAAGGTGAACTGTGTACTCCCACAGGGGCAGCGATACTGAAGTTTTTTGCGGACGAATTCGGGGAGATGCCCCATATGACGTTTGACAGGACCGGGACAGGACTTGGGCATAAGGATACGGGAAGCGCAAATGTGCTTAGGGTCTTTCTCGGAGAGGAGAATGCGGCAGACAGGGATGTGGTCACGGTCTATCAGTGCACTGTGGATGATATGACAGGTGAAAGCCTTGCTTTTGCAGCTTCAGAGATCAGGAAAGCAGGGGCCTTGGAGGTGTTTGAAACACCGGTATATATGAAGAAGGAAAGGCCGGGGGTACTTATTACCGTGCTGTGCAGGGAAGAGGCGGAGAGTGCCGTGGAAAGGGCGATATTTATGCACACCGGGACCATAGGAGTCAGGAAAGAGCGCCAGGAAAGGCTTGTGATGGAGAGGGAAGAGATCACGGAAAACACACCTCTGGGGGCTGTGAGATATAAGGTCAGCAAGGGGTTTGGAACGGAGAGAAGGAAACCGGAGTACGAGGACCTTTCAGAGATCGCTCTTAAAAATGGCATGTCCCTGGATGAGGTCAGGAGGATTGTTAAAAATGGACGGAAATGAACTCTTAAAGATCCTTAAAGCCGTGGAGGCCGGGGAGAGCACTGCTGAGGATGCATTTTCCGGGATAAGGCTCGATCAGAACAGGGATCTTGGATTTGCAAATGTGGACCTGGGCAGATCTGTGAGAACAGGACGGGGGGAAGTGGTCTTTGGAGGTGGAAAGACCCCCGACCAGATAGTGGATATAGTGTGCGCCCTCAGGCAGGACGGACAGAAGAGGGTTTTGATCACCAGGCTTGACGAGGAAAAGGCCCTTACTGTAAAAGACAGGGTGCCGGAGTTTCAGTATTTCCCCGGGGGACGTATAGCGGTTTCCGGAAGTTTCCCCGAGCCCGACGGAAAGGGGTATATACTGATCATGACCGCAGGTACAAGTGATATCTATGTGGCTGAGGAAGCTGCAGTGACCGCAAGAGCCATGGGGAATGATGTCAGGACAGTCTATGATGTGGGAGTCGCAGGCATACACAGGCTTCTCTCCCATTCAGATGAGATAGGGAATGCATCTGTGATCATAGCCATTGCGGGAATGGAAGGCGCCTTCCCTGCGGTGGTCACAGGACTTGCTTCCTGTCCCGTGATCGCAGTGCCCACAAGTGTCGGTTACGGCACGGCATTTGGCGGGCTGACAGCGCTTATGTCCATGTTAAATTCCTGCGCCAGCGGGATGTGTGTTGAAAACATAGACAACGGGTTTGGCGCCGCAGTATTTGCAAGCCTTGTAAATCACTGAGAACACAGGGGCGTATATTGAAAAAAGATACTAAACGTTATGGAACATATATCACTCTTATAGTTCTCATCTCAGCAAATATCCTGCTGGGCTTTTTTCTGATACGCATGAGGACTGTGACAAATTCAGGGGATCCCGCGGGGGGTGGCAGGACCTACGATGCGAGATATGCTTTTATATGCGAGGATTCTGAGGATGATCTGTACGCTGCGGTATATGACTCTGCTAAGCTCGTGGGGGAAGAGAACGGGGACTACGTCGAATTCATGGGACGTGATCTTTCTGTCATATACAGCCCGGAGGACCTTATGGATGCGTCGGTGGAGGCCGGAATGGACGGTATCATCGTGGAGTCTGCAGTGTCCGACAGGATGAACGAACTGATAGACCGGGCCGTGGACAAGGGGATCCCGGTGGTTGCCCTGGGCACGGATCAGACTGCCAGCAAAAGAAATGCCTATGTGGGATGTGCTTATTATTCTGTGGGTCAGACCTTCGGCAGCCGCATAGTATCACTCAGCGGAGATGAGGTGAAAAACGTTACTGTGCTGATGACAAAGGAAAAAGAGAACTCAAATCACGACATCATCTTCTCCGGGATAAAAAACTATATAGAAAGTGCCGGTCTTTCACAGAATTTTTCACTCACGGCTGAATTCATCGATGATTCACAGCCTTACGGGGCAGAGGAGTCCATCTCCGCACTTATGGGAAGAGATGAAATACCGGACGTTATTATTTGTCTTCAGGAAACTGCCACCACCTGTGCCTGCCAGTCTCTGGTGGATATGAACCGGGTGGGGGAGACGGATATAATAGGGTTCTATGTGAACGATACCATCCTCTCCGCGATAAAGGACGGAGTGCTTTTGGGAACAGTTGTTATGGATGCCGAGACCATGGGCAAGTACTGCATTGAAACCCTTGACAACTTCAGGGAAAACGGAGTTGTCAACGAGTATATGCCTGTAAATACATATGTTATTGATGGAAACAATGTGGATGATTTTATTGAAGAGGCCGTAGGTGACAATGATGGGACCAAGAGCGCTGACCAATAAAATAAAAGAGCATATGGGTGTACAGAGCAGGCTTACCCTTGTTTTTGTGGTCACGATGCTTTTTGTGCTGGCTGTTAACTTCAACATCTATTTCTTCATGAATTCCGAGTTTGAGAGGGGAAACAGCGTCTATATGTCCAATGTGACGGCGGATGCCCTTTCCGAAGATCTGAAGCTCATGCACGGAAGCCTGGAGGAGTACCTGAACACCAAGTCTTCCGATGCCATGGGGGATTATTACAAGTATCAGCAGGAATATCTGTCCAAACTGGATGAGACCGTAAAACTGTCGGGGGCAGGTGAAACCGGGGTGCTTGCCGAAAATATAGAAGAACTTTCAAAGTCCTATATTCGCTATGCCGATGAGGCCGTAGCTGCAAAGCGCGGCAGGATAGTCGAGAGATACCGGGAGATGTATGTGGACGCGGAGCGCGTGCTGGGATACATCAATTCATATATATATCTGCTGAACAGCAGGTTCTTTTCCGCAAACTCCGAGACCCACGAGGGGATAAGGGGATCCTTCAACGATCTGGAGATCCTGAGCATAACCATGCTGGTAATGGTTTCTGTGCTGAATATCGTATTTATCGTCCTGATAACCGGAAATATCATGAGTCCGGTGAAGGAAAGGGAGATGATGATGGCTTCCCACCTGAAGGAGACGGAACTTAAATACCTGCAGGCCCAGATCAATCCTCATTTTCTCTTTAACACCCTGAACGCCGGGGCCCAGCTTTCCATGATGGAGGGGGCAGACAGGACCGGGGAATACCTTCAGAATGTGGCTGCATTCTACAGGTACAGGATCAGGAAGGGAAATGAGGACACCCTCTTAAGCGACGAGATCCAGCTGGTGGACAACTATGTTTATATACTGAACGTCAGATTTTCCGGGGAGATCAGTTATGAAAAGGATGTGGACGATTCACTGACAGCCACCCCGGTGCCTGTGATGATCCTGCAGCCCATAGTCGAGAACGCCTTTAACCATGGGATACGGGATATCGGGCGTCAGGGTGAGATCAGGCTTTCCGTCTCAGGGGAAGGAAATGAACTGGTGGTCAGCATAAAGGACAACGGCAGGGGAATGGATCCCGAGGTGATCGAAAAAATGCTGTCCGGAAATCCTGAAGAGGTCTCGGAAAGCTCCGACGGCAACGGAGTGGGGCTTAAAAACGTCATATCAAGACTTGAACTCTACTACGGAAAGAGCGGACTTTTAAATATCAGAAGTGACGGAAAAGACAAGGGGACAGAGGTTTTTATTTACATACCCCGTCCGGAGGAAAAGGATGTATAAGATACTGATCGCAGATGATGAAGGGATAGTCCTGGATTCCATGAAACTGATAGTAGAAAAATCGTTTCCCGGGGAATGCGAGATCAGGACCGCCAAGACCGGAAGGGCAGTCATAGAGACCGCCGAGGAATTCAGACCTGACATCGCCTTTATGGATATCCAGATGCCCGGGATCAACGGCATTGACGCCATGAAGGAGATCAGGGGCAGCAATGAAAACGTGATCCTGATCGTGATGAGCGCCTATGACCGTTTCAACTATGCAAAGGAAGCTATCAGCCTCGGGGTTATGGAGTATATCAACAAGCCCTTCACCAGGGATATGATAATCGATGTCATGTCCAGGGCCATGAGAAAGGTGGACCGCGCCCGGGAAAAGAGGGCGGAGGGCCTGAAGATAAGGGAAAAGATGGAGACGGTGGTGCCTGTCATAGAGACGGGATTTATTTACGCAATGCTTTTCCAGGAAAATTTCACAGAGGATGTGGAAAACTACAGGCTGCTTTTGGGAATGGACAACGAGTTCGGTTATGTGGGGGTCATCGAGTGCGGATCTGAACGGCAGGGCGGCAAGATGACCAACACCGTGGGCACCGGCATAAAACTGCAGAATGAATACAACCACATAAGGGATATCGTGAAGGAGTTCTTTGACCCGGTGTTCGTGGGTTCCCTTATGGCCAACAAGATCATAATATTTGTGCCCGTGGATAAGGAGTCCATAGACTATACCGAGAGAGTTGATATCATAAACCGGGGCAGTGAGATGAACCGGAAACTGCATGAAAAATGCGATGCATATTTCAGATTCGGCATAGGGTCCGTGAGACCTCTGTCCGATGCCCCGGATTCCTACAGGGAAGCTTTGGATGCCCTTTTGATGACGTCTCAGGGTATTGCCCATGTAAAGGATCTGCCCGTGGGGTGCAGATACGACCCCGACTATCCCATAGATCTTGAAAAGAAACTCTTTGAACGGCTGGAGGCCGGGGACACGGTGGGGACCGTGGACACTGCAGGGGCGTTCTGCGACTGGATGGAGAAGACCTATCCAGACAACATTCTGAGCATCAAACTGAAAGTTCTGGAGTTCGCCCTCTGGGCAGAACACCAGGCCTACACCTCCGGCGGACTGACTTACCATTTCACAGACAGAGAGTCCTACCTGCCCGAGATAATGGGATTTCTGGAAATGAAGGAGATCAGGCAGTGGTTTCTCGCACGGGTGACGGACGCAGCGGAGAACATAGCCACAAAACGGGATGAGGAGTCCGACGATCTGGTGGCCAGGACCAGAAAATACGTGGATGAGAGATATCCGGAGGACATATCCCTGGACGAGATATCCAGAAATAACGACGTATCTCCTTATTATCTGTCCAGGCTCTTCAAGGAGGAGACGGGGGAGACCTTTATGGAGTATCTCACCGGGCACAGGATCGACAAGGCAAAGGAACTGATGGCCGATTCAGACATGGCTATGAAGGACATCTGTCTGGCCGTGGGGTATTCTGATCCAAACTATTTTTCCAGGATATTTAAGAAAAAGACGGGCATGACGCCCACTGATTACAGGATTGCAGAGGGTAAATAATGAACAGGACCTTATTTACGCATATAAAGAAAATGACTTCTGTTATCATGACAGCCGTTTTGACGGTGTCTCTCGTCACTTCTTGCGGCAGGGCAGGAGAAAGCGATGTGGAAGCCGATGTACCCGAGGATGACGGCGTAAGCATCGGGATGACCTTCGATTCCTTCGTGACTGAGAGATGGCTTAAGGACAGGGATATATTTGTGACCACAGCCGGGGCGGGGGGTGCCACCGTAAATGTCCAGACTGCCAATGCCGATGTGGACGAGCAGAAGAGACAGATGGAGTATTTTATAGAAGAAGGGGTGGATGTGATAGTGGTGATCCCAGTGGATTCCGATTCCCTTTCAGAAGAGGTGAAGAAGGCCAAAGACAAGGGTATCAAGGTCATCGCCTACGACAGGATGCTGAACGATTCCGATGAAGATCTGTACATATCCTTCAACAACGAGTCCGTGGGAAGGTTTATGGCGGAGGAGATGATAAAGGCGCTCCCTAAGGGCGGCAGGATCGTGAAGATAAACGGGCCTCTTAAAGACAACAACGTATCTCTTGTAAATAAAGGCTTTGACAAGGCGATCACAGGACACGGCATCACGGTTGTGGACGAATTCTACTGCGATAAATGGATAGGGGAGGAGGCTTTTGAATATATGGCATCCCACCCCGATCTGGCCAGGACTGCGGATGCTTTTATGTGCGGAAATGACGACCTGGCCGGTAATACCATCAAGTACCTTTCGGAGATGAAAAGGGCCGGCAAGGTCCCCGTGGTGGGACAGGATGCCGATCTGGAGGCCTGTCAGAGGATAGTTGCGGGAACTCAGACAATGACTGTTTACAAACCCATAGAAGTGCTGGCCTCCAAGGCCGCTGAACTGGCAATAGATATGGCGGAGGGCAGAGAACTGGAAAATGTGACCACCATGAATGACGGGACCTACAATGTGCCATATTACAATGTGGAACCTGTTATGGTGGATGTCCACAATCTGGACAGTGTCATCATCGATTCCGGATTCCATATGCGTGACGATGTTTATCTGCTGAAAGAGGGCTGAGAAAGAAGATGCATAAAGGACAGTTTTGCAGATCTATCTCATCGGGGTTTATATCTTGTGCAGGGGCTTATGCCCGATAAAATGGGGCTTTTCACAGATAAAGTAGCACAGATTTGCTTTATGCAAAAATGTGCTTGAAGATTTGTCCTCATCTGAATGATCCGGGGTCCCGGAATGCAAATATTTCCTATTTTCATTGTGAATAACGGGTGATACACTCATCATCGTAACAGGGATCCGTTGGACCCGGACCCTAAGATCGATTCCATGAAAAGGGAGGAAAAGATGAGGAAAAGAATTTTAAGTGCAATCGTCAGTACAGCAATGGCAGCATCACTTCTCGCCGGATGCGGCGGAGCAGCAGCCCCTGCAGCAGAAGCACCCGCAGCAGAGTCAAAGGCACCTGCAGCAGAAGCACCCGCAGCAGAGTCAAAGGCTCCCGCAGAGTCAGCAGCTCCTGCAGCAGCAGATGCAGGCGACAAGACAATCGGCATAGCGATGCCCACCAACTCTCTGGAGAGATGGAACCGTGACGGTTCTTTCCTGAAAGAGCAGTTCGAATCAGCAGGATTCAAGACAGAGCTGGTTTTCTCAAACAACGAGATCGATCAGCAGGTTTCCGATCTTGAGAACCTGATCGCTGACAACGTAAGTCTTCTGGTCGTGGCAGCTATCGACGGCGAATCTCTTTCAACAGTTCTCAAAGATGCAAAGGATGCAGGCATCCCGGTCATCAGCTATGACAGACTGATAATGAACACAGATGCCATCAGCTACTATGTATCATTTGATAACTACACAGTCGGTAAGCTCCAGGGTGAATTCGTCCGCGACGCTCTTGATCTCGACAATGCAGAGGGACCTTTCAACATCGAGTTCACCGCAGGCGATCCCGCCGACA
The DNA here is from genome assembly GCA_024695225.1 of Lachnospiraceae bacterium. Lineage (GTDB taxonomy): Bacteria > Bacillota > Clostridia > Lachnospirales > Lachnospiraceae > JAEELB01. Next base: position 1,930 of record JAILIO010000136.1, on the reverse strand, counting down.
ACAACGCAGGCTTCTTCTTCAACGGCGCTGTGGATGTCCTTCAGCCCTACATTGATTCCGGAAAGCTTGTTGTTCCTTCAGGCCAGACCTCTTTCGAGCAGGTTGCAACACAGCAGTGGGATACCCAGAACGCTCTTGACCGTTTCCAGAACATCCTCGGTTCCTATTATTCAGACGGAACAAAGCTCGATGTAGCTCTTTGCTCAAACGATTCCACAGCTCTTGGTGTAGCACAGGCTATCCAGTCTGACTATGCAGGAGACAACAAAGTCATCATAACCGGACAGGACGGTGACGAAGCAAACCTTGCAAACATCGTTGACGGCATCCAGACAATGTCAGTTTACAAGGCTGTTGCAAATGAAGCAGTTGCAACCCTTGATCTGGGCGTGGCTATCCTCAACGGCGAGACCCCTGATGCAGGACTTATCGATGCAGCCGGATGGGATTTCGAGTGCGCATATGACACATCTTCTTATGACAACGGCACCGGCATCATCCCTTCATACCTGCTGGTTCCCACAGTTGTCACAAAGGACAACCTTAAGGAAGCTCTGGTTGATCCCGGATACTACACAATGGACGACAAAGGATACCTTCATCCCGTAGGATGATCTGACAGTCGCTCCACTCAAACGCTCTCGGGCGGGATATAAAAGTCCCGCCCGATTTTTAAAGAACAGGTATTGCAGAGAATGATAATAAGCTCAGGGGGGTGGTCACTTGTCTGATATTATTCTGGAAATGAAAAACATAACCAAACTCTTTCCCGGAGTCAGGGCTCTCGACAATGTCAACCTGACAGTGGAAAGGGGAGAGATACACGCTCTCGTTGGAGAGAACGGTGCAGGAAAGTCTACACTTATGAATGTTTTGTCCGGCACCATACCTTACGGGGATTACACCGGACAGATCATTTACAACGGCCAGGAATGCATGTTTAAAAGCCTGCATGATTCCGAGAGACAGGGCATAGTCATTATCCATCAGGAACTGGCTCTTATACCGGAACTTACCATAGCAGAGAATATGTTTCTTGGAAATGAAAGAAGAAATAAATTCGGCAGTATAGACTGGGGAAAGACATATAAGAACGCGCAGGATCAGATGATCCGTGTGGGACTGAAAGAGAAATCCTCAGTGCTGATAAAAGATATAGGTACAGGAAAGCAGCAGCTTGTGGAGATCGCAAAGGCGCTTTCAAAGGATGTTAAGCTTCTGATCCTGGATGAGCCCACATCTTCCCTGAATGAGGAAGATACAAAGATGCTTCTGGATATGCTGCTGGGCTTCAAAGAAGAGGGTCTCACCTCTATCATAATCACACATAAACTGAATGAGGTTGCCTACTGTGCGGACAGGATCACAGTCATCAGAGACGGTTCCACCATAGAGACCCTGGAGAATCCCAACCACAACATCGATGAAGACAGGATCATAAAGGGAATGGTGGGACGTGAACTTGAAAACCGTTTCCCCAGCAGAGAGCATAACATCGGTAAAGAGATCATGTTCGAAGCGAAGGACTGGACCGTCTATCACCCCGTTTACACTGAAAAGTGCGTTGACAACAAGGTGAGTTTCAATGTGCACAAGGGCGAGATCGTCGGTTTCTCAGGCCTGCAGGGCGCGGGCAGAACAGAGCTCTTCATGTCCCTTTTCGGAAAGAGTTACGGCTCCAACATATCCGGTCAGGAATTTATAAACGGACAGGAAGTGCATCTGAAAAATGAGCACGACGCCATAACCCACGGACTTGCATACGCCACAGAGGACAGAAAAGTGAACGGTCTGGTGCTGGATGCATCAATAGCCTGGAACACCACCATGGCCAGGATGGAAAAGGTCAGTGATCACGGGGTCATCAATGTCCCTGCTGAGAACAAGGCGGCAGAGGACTATGTGAAGGCCATGAGTACCAAGACTCCCA
>JAILIO010000103.1 GCA_024695225.1 Lachnospiraceae bacterium | reverse complement strand
AAATGGGGCTTTACGCCCTTTTTTTGATGTGAGCAGAGAAAACATGATAAAATAAAAAGGCTTGCGGGAGCGAAGCGGACGCAAGGCTTCCTTTTTTACAGGGACAGCGGGTAAACTCAGGCTTCGTGAAAGAACCCTGTTCCCGGGCTGTTTTTCGTTGATATTGACCTGATTATGCGATAAAATATATAGGCATATTGCCTTTGCATGCAGGGATGTCCTTGGATGATCATTATCGACAACACGGCAAGGGAAATAGTGTCTTTGCATGGAAGGATGTCTTTTACTGCATTTTTAAGACAGGAGTATGAGGCAGTTATTCGCATGAAGCAGTAATCTGCATGAAGCAGTAATCTGCATGAAGTAGTAATCTTCATGGAGCAGTAATCTGCATGAAGTAGTTATTTGCATGAAGCAGTAATCTGCATGAAGTAGTTATCTGTATGAAGTAGTTATCTGTATGGAGCAGTAATCTGTACGGAGTAATGATTTGCATGGAGAATAGTTATGAGTCGGAATGAAGAAACTCAGGAAGAACATAAGGAATACGGAGCACGGCGCAGCACGGTTATCGTAGAGCATCTGACACCCTTTAGAGTTATCACGCCGATAATAGTTATTATCGCTATAATCGCCGTGATGTGCGTGTACACATATTTTCAGAAGAAAACCATCATCGAAAACGCCGAGCAGGTGACAAATCAGATGGCGGATTATATAGCCGACAATATTTCAAACGACATGGATTACGCTGAGAGCAGCATTAAATTTGCGGCATCTGCGGTCTCCCAGTCAATGACCTCCGATACCCTGGAGAATCCTTCAGATGTCATCCGGCCAATGATCATCAACACCCCCTTTGACGATATCGAATACATCAGAGCTGACGGCATGAATGTCATGAACATCGGTGTACCCTTTGACGCCAGCGACAGGGTTTATTATACCGAAGGCATAAAGGGCAATACCGGCGTCTGGAACAATTACCACCCCAAGACTTCCCAGGAAACCCTGATGAACTTCTATACTCCCATTTATTATCAGGGAGATATCGCGGGCGTCCTTACCGGCTATATCGCCGCCACGACCCAGATCGCGCCCTTATTTGAAACGGAGCTGTACGGCCATGATATCTACGGGCTGGTGGTGGATGAAAATGACATGGTGATCTGCTCAACCGTCAAATCCGATTACATACCGGATCTCACCCTTGACCTGTTCATGGATGAATTCGACCTTTCCCCGGATCAGAAAATGATGGTCACTGAAACGATCCACGAAGCCACGTCAGTTGCCACCTCCCATGAGGACCCCTACGGAAGCGGCAGGATATCGGTCACCTCGATCCCGGGGACCAAATGGAAAGTCGCGATCATTGTCCCGAAGGTCACGCTGGAAGCCATTGCAAATAAGAACACCAGGGATTCAGTGATCACTATAATCCTGATCACTCTGATCCTGTTGCTGTACGCTGCTGTCACCCTTTTCAAAAATGTGAAAAGGCGCAGGGAGATCGCCAAAGAGAACGCCAAACTTGAGGAAGAGAACCGCATCTTCGACGAGGAAAATAAGCGCGCGTTCCAGGAGATCTCATCCATCCGGGACATCATTGCTTCCGCACATATGGGCACATGGCAGATAGAACTGGTCGAGGGGGACAAACCCCGCATGTATGTTGATGACACCATGAAAGCTCTTCTGGGGGTCTCCGGCATGGAAAGGAGTCCTGAGGATACATACAATGACTGGTACGACAATATCCTGCCCGAGGCAGTTCCTTCAGTGCTGGAAAGCGTCAGCATAATGAAACAGGGCAGATTCGATGAGAATACGTACCTTTGGAATCATCCCACCAAGGGGGAGCGCTATGTGAGATGCGGCGGCACAGCCCGGGCGATCCGCGGGGGATATTTGCTCAGTGGTTATCATTACGACGTGGACGACTCGGTCCGGGAGGATCAGGCCAAGGTCGTTATGCTGCAGGAGGCCCTGAGTGAGAAGAATGATTATTACAATACTCTTGGCACCCTGGCCGGTATTTATAACAGTCTGCATGTCATAGATCTTGCAGAGGATACGGTTGTTGAATTCCACAAGAGAGATGCTGAGGGAATCTTTGATGATCGTAAAAAGGACGCAAGGGAGCGTATACAGAAGTTCATGGCATCACTTGCAACAGATGAATGCAGGGAGAGCGCACTCGGATTCTCGGATTTATCCACCCTTTCGGAAAGGATGCAAAACAAGAAACATATATCGGCGCAGTATATCAGTGGCAGCATCGGCTGGTTCCTTGCAAACTTCATTGCTCTGGAGACCGATAAAGATGGCAGGCTCACCATGGTCATCTTCACAACCCAGAGTATCGATGAGGCGAAAAAGCAGGAGGAGAAGCTCATTAACAGGAGCCGTACTGACGAGCTCACGGGCCTCCTGAACAGGCGGGCCTACGAAGAGGATATATACGAACAGAACAATGTCCCCGTGTCGCCGGAGTTTGTGTCCATGTCCATGGATGTCAACGGACTGAAACTCGTGAATGACACACTGGGCCACGCCGCAGGGGATGAACTGCTCATCGGTGCCAGCGAATGCATGAAGAGGAGCCTCGGACCCTACGGGAAACTGTACAGGACAGGCGGCGACGAGTTTATTGCCATCCTCCTCTGTGACCGGGAGAAGCTTAAAGAGATCCTAGCTGATTTTGACGACGCCATGGCCAAATGGAAGGGCAAACTGGTGGACAATCTGACTGTTTCATACGGCTGCATCAGCAGTGAAGAAGAGCCTGAAATGTCCGTGAGAGAGCTGGGGATCGTTGCCGATAAGAGAATGTATGAGGCGAAATCAGAGCATTACAGGAAGATCGGCGTGGACAGAAGAGGTCATCAGAACGCCCACAAGGCGCTGTGTGACCTTTACACGAAGATCCTGAAGATAAACATCTCCGATGACACATACCAGATTGTAAATATTGACCCCGCAGAGCAGGCGGATTTAGAGGAAACAATGGAAGCGATAAATGCGATGGGGGCAGCAAACAATATTTCCCACTGGCTCTCGTCCTTTGGAACAAGCGGAAAGGTCCATCCCGATGATCTCAATGAGTATCTCGAAAAGACAGACATCGCTTATATGAGAGAGTACTTCAAAGGTGATAAGACCTCTCTCAGTGTATTCTACAGGCGTAAATACGGCGACGTATTCAAGGCTGTGATGATGGAGATCATTCCCGCAAGCGATTACAGCGACACCAATCAGAGCCTGTATCTGTATGTGAAGAGGATCGACAGGTAGAGCTGTTTGACGGGCACGTGATTATTTGTAATCCATTATGCAGCAACAGAGGTTTATAACGAGGACGGGGAAATGAACCCGGATACTGAAGGGGAGCATGATCCGTGTCGGAACAACATAGGTTGACAGTGAGGAAGAGGAAATGAACGGGATCAGAAAGCCCGAGCTGCTTGTGCCGGCAGGCAGCCTGGAAGTGTTGAGAACGGCGGTGATATTCGGAGCAGACGCCGTGTATATAGGTGGCGAGGTTTTCGGACTCCGCGCAAAAGCCAAAAATTTCACCCTGGAAGAGATGGCTCAGGGCATAGCTTTCGCCCA
>JAILIO010000108.1 GCA_024695225.1 Lachnospiraceae bacterium | reverse complement strand
CCTGACATCGGAATTCCAGTTTGCCAGAAGAGAGTTTTTTTCATCCCCGTCCGCCATAGCCTGGATCCGGGCCAGATTGTCCCTCTCCACATTGTTTGCATAGGCTTCCAGATTGGTGGCAGCGACCTTTTCCTGAACATTCAATACCTGAGGTGTGGCGTCAACATGTTTTCCGTTTGTGATCTCTTTTAGTTTATCGGTCTGCCTTTTCATGATGGTGGTTGAGAAACTCATCCCGTATGTCATGTAAAACGGAGAAGTCATGGGATTATTTTCATCCACCAGTTTCTTCTCATATGTGAGGTTTCCGGTATTGGCACTCATGCCCCTGCCTATCTCACCGATGAAGGGGAACTTGGCAACATAATCCCCTACGCCTGCTTCAACGGAGAAGGACTGGGGCGGATCGGTCACATTGACGTTTCCGAAGGTGAGACCTGTGTCGATCATGGCATATTTCTTGTACTCCGTCTCTGACTTGGCCCCGTTGTTGTATGTGATGGTCTTTGATTCGTTGCTGACCACCTGTATATAAAGGACATCACCCTCTTTGAGCTCGCTTAAGGCGGTGAATGTGGCCTTGTAGCAGTTTTTATCTCCTGACTGGAGAGGGCTTGTGATCGACTTCGTGCTGCTCTCCCGGTATGCGCCCTTCTTGTCATAGATAATGAAATCAACCGACTTGATACTGACGGAGCCGGCATTCACATAGGCCAGGAAGTTAACCTTCTCATTGGGTCTGAGTTCCACAAAATTCTTGAGGGTATCCCGCATGGGATCTGCATCGTAGGAATAATCCACCTTCACGATCTTGGGAGCCCTTGGGGAGGATATGGGCATTCCCATCTGATCGATATTTATCTCCGTGGCGTCAACAGTAATGGACTTGGATTCCATTTCCACGGTCTGTTCATTTGGAACAACAGTCTCAAAAGTACTCTTGACCGGCACCACTTTTTTGGGCAGGGTTATGTATTTTACCTGCTGCCGGTCATTATTATCAAAGGTGACGGAGACTGTGTCTCCGGGCAGCGCGTAGATCCCCTTTATGCTGAACTTTCCGGAGGTATCAGTGACTGCGCTGCTGCGTATCACCATGTTGGCCTTTTGGTGCTCCGACGTGTATCCCGCCACATGTGTCCCGCCGGCCTTCACAGTTATGCCGATCGCGGGTTCAATGTTCTTCGTGCCGTCGGAAGCCCTGATCTTGGAGCTTGAATAGACAGCTTTCGTGTTCAGGGTGAAGTAGCGGAGATCAGCGGTTTTCACCTTTTCCGCATCCACCACGACCACGTTGTCAGACTGGCTCGCGCCTGCGATCATGTCCACAACATACCCGTTTACTTTGTCCCCCGTCTTCTTTATGGTGAATACCGGCCTGTAGGAGCCGTCATTTGCCGCGGTATTGACAGCCCTGATCTCGTAAGCGTCACCGGGCACCGGCTGCGTCACAGGGTCCGACGCAGACAGTCTGTTATCTATCTTAAGGATCTTCTTGCCCTTCAGCTGCGAAGAGAGCTCGCTGTCAGGCACAAGCCCCTGGACACTGAAGTATTTGGCGGCATCGCTGCTCATCTCAACTTCAATGACATTGTTCTGGGTCGTGAATACAGGGTTTATGACATAGAGCTCACTGTCGCCGAATTTGAGGTTCAGAGGGCTTTTGACCAGTTCACTTGATGAAAGGGGATTGGTATCATCATAATTTCTGAAGGTCTTCATGGCATAGCCGGCGTAGCTGTAGCCGGACTCGGGAGTCGCCTCCAGACTTACGGTGTCGCCCACATGATACTGGTATTCACCCATCTTGCTCAGATCGGAAGCCTTAAACGTTCCTTTTCCAGTTGGAGCCTGCACCTTCACATGAACGGTTACGTACTCAAACACCGGCTTCAGGGTGACCTTCATCACATATCCTTCTTTCAGAAGATCAGACTTGTCGACTGTCATGCCGTTAGCTGTGAGCATATCGATGAAGTTGTCATTTATTGTGATGGTCCTGCCGTCTGCGGAGAGATAGTCGATCTTTTTCTTCACTGCATCCTCTCTCTTTACGGTGAATTTGGTGCCTCCGTTGGGAGTCACTTCCCAGGCCGCAAGCTTTCCCTTGGGAACCTTGATGTCTGTGTCGGAAGCTTCCAGATCAACGGTTATGCTCTCCCCGTAGAACCTTCTGGCAGTATCGGGGAGTTTCACGGTGGCGGGAACCTCCTCAACGGTTCCGCCTGTAGCTGTCTTGTATTTGAGGGGCGCGGGGCTGTCAAGCGAGAAGGACACTGACTTGTACATGGCAACAACGCCGTAAATATGGGCTTCGGGCTCGGTAAATCCCGCTTCGGTCCGGTCCACGTTTATGCGAAGACCGGTTTTTGTTCCCTTTGTATCCGGCACCTTCCCGGGATCTTCAAACTGGGAATGTCCTTCCTTCCTGAAATGACCCCCGGTTGTCTTGGTGACACGGATGGGTCCCATAAGGGCACGGCTGTCCACCTTCAGGTCTCCATCGCTGTAGTTGTGGCGATTGCCTGTGAAAACGCTCTTATTTACTTCGCTGTAGTTGGCGCCGAAATCAGCATTTTGCATGGTCATGGAGACTTGTGCGCTGTTATATTTGGACATGGAGGTGTAGTCCAGGAAATACGCGGCGAAGGGTCTCATGCAGGTGACAAAGCCACCGCCCAGACCTCCCAGGTCTTTGACCCATCTGGAATACCAGCGGAGATTGCCGAAATTGTTTGCGGCGTCGTAGTAGTTGTTGTTGCTGCCCGGGCGGTCGCCGTGATACAGACCCCATTTCCAGGGATCCGTAGCCTGGGGCTTGTAATAAACACCCACCTGGACCTGGGCTTTCCTGCCGAGGGCCTGATCATTTTCCTTGCTCATGATCTTCATGGTGTTCTTATCCGGGCCCTCCGCAAGGACGTACACATGGCCTCCGACGGTGATGGTGTTGCCCGCTTCAGCCGGGACACCGCTGACTGCTTCCAGAGTGTCTTCGGAGAATGAAGCGCCTGCGGAAGACAGAGAAGAGTCGGAATCGGCAGATGAGGCTTGTGAATCAGCTTCCGAAGGGACTGTGATCTTTGCAGATGTGATCTCACCTTCCTCACATCCTTTGAGGTCGTAGAGATCTATCACATAAGTCCTCTCTTTTTCCCCGGGTTCAAACCTGAGTTCCAGTGTCTGCTCCGTGATATAGGGCTGGAAATAAAGTTCCTTTACGCCTGTGTCTCCCTCACCCTCTACCTTTGCAACAACGGTAGCCAGGGAGTAATCGGCGCCTTCTCTCTTCACGGAGATGGTCACTTCACCGTTTTCTGCCCTGTATGTCTTTTGGGAAAAGGTCACTGTGGATGTTTCCAGGGGTTCATCGTCACGGATAAGGACGCTGGCCACATTGGGTTCAGCCAGCACCGTGCCGTCTGAGACTTCGCCGATATTGAACTCGATCATTTCGTTCCCCTCGGATCTGTCGTCCTCGAGGATCTCAAAAACTATGGTCTTATAATCTTCTCCTGCGTCGAAATGGATGGGAGTCGCAGAGGATATCTCCGTGTAATCGCCCATATTGATGACTCCGTTTTGGACGATCATGTCGGTAAGGGCTCCCAGATCTTCCATCTCTTCGACTTCCTCATCGGTTTCCCTGGTGGGCAGTCCGGTCTGGGCCTGCTTGAGTTCAGCCAGGGACTTCCCCTCGGTTGAGGATGCGTCGGTTTCGGCGGATGATCCGGACGCGGTGATTTCAGAGGATGATTTGGACTCAGCGGAGGATGCAGTGGTCACGGTGGAGGTATCGCCGGCTGCAGATGCCTGATCCCCGGAGGTATCGCCGGTTGCAGATGCCTGACCCCCGGAGGTATCGTCAGATGAAGATGAGTATTTTTCCGAAGTCTCATCTGTCGTTGACATCACCTGGTTGTAGACTTCTTCCAGTGCCTTCTGTCCTTCGGGAGACGCTCCCTGCTTCAGCAGCGTTCCGTTTGTCTCAAAGATCTCTGTCTGATATCTGTCATCGGCGATCCTGTAATCCTCGCCATAAGACGCGGAATAATCAATACTCTTGAAATTGAAATCCGTTTCGGTGTCCAAATTGCCCCTGCGGTATATCGTGACAGCGTACTTGCCTTTCTCGCTGACATCCGACTGGGGAGAGCCGATGAACAAATAAGTGTTTTCACCGCCGCTCACATCCTTGAGATCCTCAGGGATACTCACAGGCAGTATCTGCACATCCGCCCCAAGCCCTATGTCTGCAATGCTCACAGGAACTCCTGTCTGACTCACGTTCTGACCTCCGGCCAGGCTTCCGGCCGCCGTGAGCTCCTGTCCATAGCTCTGCATGGGCATCGTGCCCGCCAGCACAGTGGCTGAGAGCATAAAACTCAGTGTTCTCCTAAAAATCCCCTTCATCCTTAAATCTCCTCCGATAAATTCTGTCTGACCGGTCCGTCTATAATATAGTACCTTTAATTCCTATACAACTTCGTGTAATACTACAACTTTTGCTTTATCTTTACAACAAAAGAGCGTTTTTCAGGCACTCTCTGTTATATTTCGGACATATATCATCTGATTTTTAGAGCAGGATCTGTGGATTTACCTGCAACTGCTTTCTTCACAACTCAATGGTGAGGACATTCAGTCCGAGTACATTGTGATAAGACATTTCCTTTGAAATACGTCCCACCGTGCGGATACCGATATTGTGGGTTATATCTTCAGGGTCGATGAGTTCCAGCTTTTCCTTGGGATCAAAGGCCTTACAGTCATCCTTCATCCTGAGCAGGAGAGAATCTTCCTTGCTCACCACACGCACATCCACTGTGTGTTTCCTGCCATCAGAGAATCCGTGCTTCACCACATTGTCCGCCATCTCCTCAAGGCAAAGCCCCGCGTAATAAGACCTGCGGGGGTCGATCCCAAGCCCGTGGCAGAAATCCATGACCCTTGCAGAGGTCTCAGTCACATCACTCTCACTCCGGATAGTGATCTCGAGCCTGTGGTCCTCATTTACGCCGAAATCATCCGGGATCGCAAGCATGTCCTCTATAGACCGGGGCATCCTGCCCTTCACCATCCACGCGTAAATAAAGAGCACGATGGTGGTGTACACTCCATTCAGCACGTGGGCCACCCAGACGCCAACCGCTCCAAACATGGGAGCCAGTATGGCAGAAGACACCAGCACGCCCACCATCCCGTCCATGACAGACAGCACATTTGAGACCTTCATCCGGCCAAAACTCTGGTGATAATAACCCATTATGACAGCAATGGCGCTGAGGGGCATGCAGAACGGATATATCCTGAAAAACATGACTGTGAGCAGATACACATTGGAAGCCGTATCCTTGAAGAAAATATAGGAGATGGGTTCCGCAAGGGCGATAACAACGGCTGCAAAACACGCCACCATCCCCACGCCCTTTGTCATTGCGATCTTCATGAGAGCACTCAGGCTCCTTCTGTCCTCCTCACCTATGTAAATGCTGGACAGGAGCCTGGTCGCAGCTCCTTCACCTGCGGTAAGGGCAAAGAGGAGTCCCCCGCAGGTGTTCAGTGCCGACAGTGCGCTGACTCCATCCCGGCCGGTAAACATCATCAAAATATAGTTGAGCAAAAGACCTCGGACTGCAAGGCAGAACACAGTGACTGCGCCGGGGGCCCCGATCTTCACCAAAGACCCCGTATCCTTCAAGTCGATATATTTGCGGTCGAAGGTGATGGTTGCCCGCCCCCTGAGATAATACAGGAACATCACGACAAACGACGCCCAATAGCTCAGGGTGGTGGCCAGTCCCAGCCCCAGCATCCCAAGCCCCAGCTCCTGCACAAACAGGATATCCAGGCTCACATTTACCACCGCCATAACGGCCACCGCTGCATAGGTCCTCTTCTGCTGCTGTTCGATCTGGAGAAACGCCGTGAGATGCGCCGACATAAACTGGGGCAGCATGCCAAAAGAAAGCCCGAATATATAGGCCGTAAGCCCTTCACGCATCGTTTCATCAGCTCCCAGGACAACTGCCAGAGGCCCTGGTATCACAATGCCCCCCAGCGTAAATAAGAGCGCTATCACGGTCAAAAGCACCATGTCCAGGGAAAATATCCCTCTGGTCCGCTCCAGCTGATTCTTTCCCAGAAATCTGCCGCACAGGATCTGCGAGCCTCCCAGCAGCACGCCGGTCACGCATTCGATCACCTTCTGAAGGGGAGCGTACAGCCCGATCATTCCCATGGCGGATGCGCCGATATAGTTGCTGGCAATGGCTCCGTCTATGAGTCCGTTTATGCTTCCCACAGCCACCAGCATTATCTGTACAGGCAGGAGACTGAAGAAAAGCTTATTTATCATTTTTGTGTCGAATTTCATTTTTGCCTCCGGCATTATTCGGTCCTACAGGAGACGCATTCCCGCTTTCAGTATCATTTATATACTACAGGTTAGGCGATCCCGGACTCGTTACCATTTAAGACCTACAGGAGCGGCGATCCCAGTCTCAGTATCATCTGCCCGATACGCAGGAATGTCCCTCTGCCCGTGCGGTACTTGTCGGTCACATCCCTGCACTGGGCAAACATATCCTCGAAGTCTGCTTTGGTGTCCATCACCGCCTGACAATCCGCGTAAAAGCAGCCGTTTTCAAAGTGGTGATAAAGACTTCTGAAGTCCATATTTATGGTGCCGCAGATTGCCATCAGATCGTCGGAAACGCACATCTTGGCGTGGCAGAATCCCGGGGTGTATTCATATATCCTCACGCCGTTTCTCACAAGGCTGTTGTAATAAGATCTGGTGACGGAATAAATGATCTTTTTATCGGGGATTCCGGGGGTTATGATCCTGACGTCCACTCCGCGCTTGGCCGCCATGGAGAGTATGTGGGCGGTCTCTTCCGTTATGATCAGGTACGGTGTCACGAACCAGACGTAATCCTGGGCGGCCTCCACTATGCAGGAATACACGTCTTCGCCGGTTGCATTGTCATCCAAAGGGGAATCGCCGTAGGGCTGGATGAAGCCCTCCGGGTTCTCTGTACTTATTTGCGGCATATACTTTTGGAAATCAGTGTCCCGAGGGTGTGAATCCTTTGCCTTCATGG
>JAILIO010000031.1 GCA_024695225.1 Lachnospiraceae bacterium | reverse complement strand
ATTCATGTCATCGCATTTTGGTCATTGCATTCAGAACTTGATCTGTCCGGGTTATTGTTATTGTATTCAGAGCATTGGGCTCAGATCATCCGGTCAAACTCACCTATGATCATGATCAGCCATTTGCCTGAGAAATGAAATACTTCAGAAAAGATGCGAACATGGTGCAAAACATCTTACGGCTGGAGTCTTGCGCTCTCCAAAGCCGCAGCTACCACTGCATCCATATCCATGTATTTGTAGTTCCCAAGGCGGCCGCCCAGGATGAGCTTATTGGCGTACATAGCCCTGGCCTTTACCAGATAACGTCCATAGAGGGCATCATTTGTGTCATCGTTTATGGGATAGTAGGGCTCGGCTCCTTCGGTCCAGGGTACCGGTATCTCTCTTGTGATGACCGTGCCTTTGATGTTGGGATTTCTGGTGCCAAATTCAAAATGCTTGTGTTCTATGATCCTGGTGTAAGCAACTTCATCTCCGGTGTAGTTGACCACAGCGTTGCCCTGGAAATCGTCCAGTGTGGGCAGGCTCTGGGTCTCAAAGAAAAGCGTCCTGTATTCCAGATGTCCCAGCTCGTAGTTCATCAATTCATCGATGGGGCCGGTATATACGATCTTTTCACAGGGTATGCCTGCCACATCCTTGAAGTCGGTGCTCAGTTTAACCTCACAACCCGTCAGCATCTTCTTGATGATAGGGGTGTAGCCGCCTATGGGGATACCCTGATAGCGGGAATCAAAATAATTGTTGTCATAGGTGAATCGCAGAGGAACCCGCTTGATTATGGAAGCCGGTAGCTCATTGCAGGGGCGCCCCCACTGTTTCTCCGTATAATGCTTTATGAGTTTCTCGTAAATATCTGTCCCTACCAGGGAAAGTGCCTGCTCTTCAAGATTTTCCGGTTCTCCGTTCTTTGGTTTCACAATCTGGGAACGGATCCGCATCTGCGCCTGGGAAGGGGTGATGACCCCCCACAGTTCATGAAAGGTGTTCATGTTAAAGGGCAGATTGTAGAGTTCATCGTGTATACGGGCGATGGGGGAATTTACATAGTTGTTGAACTCGGCGAACCGGTTCATGTAATCCCAGACTTCCTTGTTGTCCGTATGGAAAATATGGGCGCCATACACATGGACGTTTATACCGTTCATCGATTTGGTATAAACATTCCCTCCTACATGGTCCCGTCTGTCGATGACCAAGCAGGTCTTTCCCCTGACAGTCATCTCGTGTGCAAATACTGCGCCGAACAGCCCGGCGCCAACTATAAGATAATCGTAAGCCATAAATGGTATTATTGAATTATTATGCAGATTTGTCAACCTCTTATGTTTGACAACCGTTCCATCCTGAATTAAATTTGAGACATCGTTTACCCGGGAGATGAATATGAGCCATATAATGAGGATTACGGTTTTGGTCAGTCATAATTTTCCCTGGGGCAGTTGAACACACCTGTCACGGCGGAGTACAGTATCGAAGCGAAGCAGATTACCCCACCCGGAGCAGTGGAACACACCTTGCAGAGAAGCCATGGGAAATAATGGCGCTGCAGGCATAAACAGAAGGAGTGCTATGAGAGAACTGAAATATCCCTTTAATGCGGACGAGATCATAAGAAGAAAGAAATCCTACAGGAGAAGACTTCTGGAAGAAGGGGGTGACTCCTTCATAGAAAAAAAGATAGCGATATTGGGAGGCGCCACCACCAGCGATATAAAGCTGATCCTGGAACTCTTTCTGTTAGATCAGGGCATCAGGCCGGTTTTTTATGAATCGGAATACAACAGGTACTACGAAGACGGCAGGTTCCCAAACCCTGAGCTTGTGGAATTTCACCCGGACCTTATATATGTCTGCACATGTATACACAATATCCCTGAATTTCCCGAGCCTGGAGACAGTACAGAGACTGTGGATCAAAAGTTTTCCTCCTGTATGGACCATTTTACAGGGCTTTGGGACAACCTTCTGGCCACCTACGAATGCCCTGTCATACAGAACAATTTTGAGTATCCATCATTTAGGCTTCTGGGAAATATGGACGCCTGGGATCACAGGGGCAGGGTCAATTATGTCACCAGATTAAATTGCGGTTTTTATGATTACGCAGAGAAACACGGTCCGTTTTATATCTGTGATATCAATTATCTGTCATCGGATTACGGTCTGAGCAGGTGGTCGGATCCCCTTTACTGGCATATGTACAAATATGCCGTGGCAGTTCCCGCCATACCTTATCTGGCTTTCAATGTGGCAAATATCATAAAGGCAGTCTATGGGAAAAATAAGAAGGTGCTGAATCTGGATCTGGATAACACCCTTTGGGGAGGGGTTATCGGAGATGACGGAGCAGAGAATATCGAGATAGGACAGGAAAACGCTACCGCGCAGACTTACAGCGAATTTCAGGAATATCTGCGCCTTCACAAGCAGCTGGGAGTTCTTCTCACCGTAAATTCCAAAAATGACGAAAGTGTCGCTAAGAGCGGTTTTGACAGACCTGACAGCGTCCTTAAGACAGAGGATTTTGTTTCATTTAAGGCTGACTGGGAGCCAAAGAGCATGAATCTGACGGAAACGTCATCGGAACTGTCGCTGCTGCCGGAAAGCTTTGTATTCGTGGATGACAATCCCGCAGAGAGGGAGATAGTGAGGCAGCAGATCCCCGGGGTGGCGGTGCCGGAAATGGGGGAGCCTTCCGGATATATACGGGTTATTGACCGTTCCGGTTTTTTTGAGTGTATAGGTCTTTCCGATGATGATCTTTCCAGGAACCGGATGTATATGGAGAATGCGAAGAGACAACAGCTTAAGATGTCCTTCTCAGACTATGAGGATTACCTTAAGTCTCTGGAGATGAAGGCGGAGATCAGGCCTTTTTCACCGGTATACATGTCCCGCATAGCCCAGCTTACAAATAAGAGCAATCAGTTCAATCTGACCACAAAGCGTTACAGCCAGTCGGAGATAGAGCAGGCTGCATCAGACAGGGATCATCTGACACTGTACGGAAGGCTTGAAGACAGGTTTGGCGACAATGGTGTCGTAAGTGTGGTCATAGGCCGTATTTCCGGGGAAAACAGGGATGAATTGCATATAGAATTGTGGCTTATGAGCTGCCGGGTACTGAAGAGGAAGATGGAGAACGCCATGATGGATACTCTGATAGACCAGGCAGGTCAAAAAGGAATAAGAAGGATCTTTGGCTATTATTACCCTACGGCGAAAAACGGTATGGTGAAGGATTTCTACTCAGAAATGGGCTTTACCCTCGTAAGCGAGGACTCATCCGGGAACAGGACCTGGGAGTATGCAATAAAAGAGGCCTGCGAAAAGACGCAGGCCGTCATAGAGATACAATGATACAATAACGCTTTACTTGAGGTAGATCACCTGCTTGGCATAACTGCCGCTGCTCCAACCCAAAAATTTATCCGGGCTCAGGTCGTTTTTGACAGTCTTCCAGGCTATCTCAGCATAGGGCGGGTTTGCCTTGGGGTAGATACAGACATTTATGACCGCCTTGGTGTAATCGACGGTGTTCACATATCCCGTCACCTTGGAGCCGCCGTCTGCAGCTGTTCCCTTGCCGTAAGGGTGTACACTGCCGTATCCCGAAACAACTATGCCCTTGTTTGGATCATACACTCCGTATGCGTTGCAGTTGGCGTTGTTGGGGTTCCCCCAAAAACTCATGCCCACCTTTGAGGCTGAGGCTGAATCGGTGACACCTTCATAAAAATACTCGACAAGAAGCGCTTTTGCAGCTCTCATATTCGCAACATCCGTGGCTTCCCGGGATCTTTCCAGCTGGGCTGACAGTATGGGGATCGAAACTGCGATCAGTATGGCTATGATAGCTACGACTACCAAAAGTTCAGCCAGTGTAAAGCCCTGCTCGTCTGATGTCTTTTTAAGTTTATCCATGGCTTTTCCTCTTCCTTTCACAGGCGATATACCCAGTGCCTGATCACATCGATCGCGTACTTCCTTTTCTGTTATTTCGGCATATCTATCCTAAAGTTTAGAAAAATTTTATAAACAGGAAATAATTGTAAACTTCTTAAATGACCACAAACTTGTGTGAGTCTTCATTGACAAATATTGCTGTCACTGTGATAATATATCAAATGGGTTACATAATTCAAGTATATTATGGATGTATTTCGGATATCCGGAATGGATGATAGGAGGTTTCAGATGAAGAAGATCCTGACTGTGATCATCGCAATGAGTTTGTTTATGTCCTTCAGTCTCACGGCTTTTGCCGCCCCGGTGACCATGCCGGGCGGGGGAAAGTTTGACCCCGAGTATTATGCGGCTTCAAACCCTGATGTGGTGGCATCGGTGGGAACAAGCACACCATGGCTCTATTATCACTATCTGACTTACGGAGCAGCTGAGGGAAGGCTTCCCTACTCACCCACGGCAACAACCACCACCAACCCCGGGGATGCCTACAAGAATGTACAGTGGTGCTGCAGAGGCGACGGAAAGGTCGCTTACAAGGAATTCAAGGGCGAACTTCTCTGCTATGACCACTATATGTACAAGGTTTATCCCGACTGGAACGGACAGACCTACAACGGAGGCAAGGAGATACACGGCTGGACCATGTGCTTCTGGCCCGGATGTCACGAGATCGCCAGGGATTTTGTGGACGGCACCTGGTTCTGCCACGAACACAGCCTTATGTACAGCCAGTCAAAGACCAAGCTTGAAGGCACAGGAAACGCCATTTACGACAAACAGGCTGAGATAGACGAGGAAGAAAAGAACAAGGATTCATGAGTGTCAGGAGCTTTCTTTCAGATGTCAAATATCTGATCAGGAAACCGGTTCATGTTTGGAAAGACAGGACAGAGGACAGAGAGTCTCTGTCCTTATTTTCGCCTTTGGACTCCGGACTGAGGTTCTGGAGCAACGGGGCAGGGATCATCAGGCATGCGGGGGGAGAGACCCGGGAACACATAAGGTACACCAATTCCCTGGAAGCATTTGAGTATTCCGCGTCTCTCGGGTGCAGAGCCATAGAGACGGACCTGGATATCACGGATTCCGGGGAGATCATCCTGATACACAGCGAGGGCGGAAAGGGCCCTTCCGGGAACACCCTTATGGATCTCGAAATGCTCCTCGGATTCATGGATGAACATCCGGACATGTACATAGTGACGGACTGCAAGAACGGGACCTTCGGGCAGATATGCGAAACACTGGGGAAACTGGACAGGGGATATGTGTCCAGGTTTGTGATCCAGCTGTACAGGTACGGGGATTTTGACATCGCAGACAGGGCAGGTCATTTTGAAAACTATATATTCACACTGTACGATTCCGGGCTTTACATCTGGAATTCCGAGAGGATAGTGAAACACTGCCTGAGAAAGGGTATAGGCGCAGTGACCATGCCCGCAGGCTTTGTGAGGATGAATGAACTGGAACTGTACAGGAGATACGGGATCCGGGTCTATATTCACTCCGCCGCAGGGAATGAGGTAAATGAACCCAAAGAAGTTTTGAAATTCATAAAAAAGGGAGTTTACGGGTTTTACAGCGATGAACTGACAGAAAAAGATCTGCGGGAGATAAAAGAAAACCATATCTGATTCTGAAACGAAGGATCCGGGAAAACTATATCTGATTCTGAAACGAAGGATCCGGGAAAACCATATCTGCGCCTGAAACGGAGTATCCGGGAAAATCATAGCTGCGCTTGAAACGAAGGCCCCGGGAAA
Organism: Lachnospiraceae bacterium; assembly: GCA_024695225.1. Classification (GTDB taxonomy): domain Bacteria; phylum Bacillota; class Clostridia; order Lachnospirales; family Lachnospiraceae; genus JAEELB01. The sequence continues at coordinate 1,096 of JAILIO010000031.1, read as the reverse complement.
ACCATAGCTGCCCTTGAAAGGGATGTTCTTTCCAACTCCGGAAAAGGAAGATCTGCGATCAGGACATGAGACCGGAGATCAGTATCCTGAGACCGATCACGATGAGTATGATCCCGCCTGTGATACGTGAATATTTCTCCAGTCTGTTTCCAAAGAAGCTACCGCCTATGACTCCTGCAAAGGATATTGCGAAGGTGGTGATGCCGATGACCGAACAGGCGGGGACTATGGACACCTTTAAGGTCGCAAGGGTGAGCCCCACAGCCAGAGCGTCTATGGAGGTCGCTATGGCCAAAAGCAGCATCTCTCCGAATCTGAGGGATGCGGTCTCATTTTCGTCTTCCTCCGAAAAGCTTTCCCTGATCATATTTCCCCCGATCAGGATCAGAAGGATAAACGCTATCCAGTGGTCCACCGCCTCTAAATAAGTGGCGATAAAGGAGCCTCCGGTGTAGCCCAAAAGTGGCATGAGAAACTGGAAACCTCCAAACCACAAGCCACACACCAGGGCACAGCGTATTTTGTCGTTCCTGTCGGTGAGAAGTCCCTTGCACACGGAAATAGCGAAGGCGTCCATGGAGAGACCGACACCGGTCAGAAAGATCTCAAGCAAAGTCATAAAACCTAAACCTCACAGGATAATATTGATCTGAACTTTGACACAGACTTGCAAGATTGTAGCATTTATTTGTCAATGCTTCAACGGTCAGGTTTTTGTAAAGACGATCATGTACAAGTATATGTGTGGACTTAAATCTGCAGGTGGGGTATTATCTTTGAGAGATCGTACCTGTCGATCACAAAAGCATGATCATGGATGGATGCTTCCCGGTGAAACAGCATGATCATCGATGTGAAGATATACATATCGACTTGAAGACATGATGATCGATGTAAAGACACGATCATAGACCTGAAGACTTGATCATCGATGTATAGGTATAGTTATCGATGTGAAGATATGATCGTCGACGTAAAGGCATAAAAAGGAGACATGATGGAAAACAGCGAATACGCATTCTTTGCAATGATGGCCAGACTTAAGTGGATAGACCGCTGGGCCCTTATGAGGAACGCGGACAATGAAAACCTTTCG
>JAILIO010000013.1 GCA_024695225.1 Lachnospiraceae bacterium | reverse complement strand
AGGAGAGAAAAGCCAAGGCTGCGGACAGCACAAAGCAGGAGAACGCTCTCAAGGAACTGGCCAGGAATCTTGAGGTGGAGATACCCACCGCAATGCTTGAGACCGAGGAGAGAGGCATTCTGGACGAGTTTGAGCAGCAGCTTTATTTCCAGGGTCTTTCTTTCGACCAGTATATGAAGAGCACAGGGCAGACCAGGGAGCGCATGATGCAGCAGGTCGAGCCCGATGCGGAAGAGAGGATCAAGACCAGACTCGCTCTGGAGCATGTCATTGAGAAGGAAAATATCGATGTGACCGATGAGGAGTTTGATGAAGAACTCAAGAAGACTGCCGAGATGTACGGGGCAGATGTTGAGAAGTTTAAAGAGAGATTCAGTGAGAAAGAACTGGATGCTCAGAAGATGGATATGAAACTCAGAAAGGCCGCAGAATTTGTGGCTGAGCAGGCTGTGGAAGAGTAAGGAAGAAAACCGGAGGTGACAATATGGCATTGATCCCTTATGTAATAGAACAGACAAGTAAAGGAGAACGCTCCTACGACATTTATTCCAGGCTTCTGGAAGACAGGATCATCTTCCTGGGACAGGAAGTGGATGATGCGCTGGCAAGCACGGTGGTTGCACAGCTTCTGTTCCTGGAAGCCCAGGATCCGGACAAGGACATTCATCTCTACATAAACAGCCCCGGCGGTTCAGTCACCGCGGGCATGGCCATATACGATACCATGCAGTTTGTGAAGTGCGATGTGTCCACTATCTGTATAGGCATGGCAGCCAGCATGGGAGCTTTCCTGCTGGCGGGCGGAGCAAAGGGCAAGAGAATGGCTCTCCCCAACGCGGAGATCATGATACATCAGCCTTCAGGCGGCTCCAGTGGACAGGCTACAGAGATGGAGATAGCTGCAAAGCATATAATCGCCACCAAGAAAAAGCTCAACAGGATCCTTTCCGAGAATACCGGCAAGCCTTATGAAGAGGTTGCCGAGGACACCGAAAGGGACAACTGGAAGACCGCTGAAGAGGCAAAGGAATACGGACTCATAGACACAGTGGTCACCACCAGGTCTGAGACCGACAGCGCAAAGGACAAAAAAGAGGGTAAATAATAATAATGTCATCACATTTTTTTGACGATCAGTTAAGGTGCTCATTCTGTGGCAAGACACAGTCCCAGGTCAACAAGCTCATAGCGGGACCCGGCGGCGTGTACATCTGCGACAGCTGTGTGGACATTTGCGAGGAGATAATCGCCGAGGAGGAGAGCGAGGACGAGTTCCTGAACGGTATCGAAGAGGAAGCCCTCCCTGAGATAAATCTCCTGAAACCCGTGCAGATAAAGAAGTTCCTGGACGATTACGTGATCGGACAGGAGGAGGCCAAGAAGGTCCTCTCCGTGGCGGTCTACAATCATTACAAGAGAGTTATGATGCCCGAGGACAAGAGCGGCGTGGAACTTCAGAAGTCCAACGTTCTTATGATAGGTCCCACCGGCACGGGAAAGACTTACTGCGCCCAGACTCTGGCAAAGATCCTGGGAGTGCCCTTTGCCATAGCGGACGCCACCACCCTCACAGAGGCCGGGTACGTGGGCGAGGATGTGGAGAACATCCTGCTCAAGCTGATCCAGGCTGCTGATTTTGATATAAAAAAGGCCCAGTACGGGATCATTTATATCGACGAGATAGATAAGATCACAAAGAAAAGCGAGAACGTCTCCATCACCCGCGATGTTTCGGGGGAGGGTGTGCAGCAGGCTCTCTTGAAGATAATGGAGGGCACAACTGCCAATGTCCCGCCTCAGGGTGGACGGAAGCATCCTCATCAGGAACTGATCCAGATCGACACCTCCAACATCCTGTTCATCTGCGGAGGCGCCTTTGACAGCCTGGAGAAGATCGTGGAGTCCAGACTGGACCGCAGTTCCATAGGTTTCACCGGAGAGGTGGAGAGCAAAACTGAAAAAGATGTGGGCAGCATCATCAAAGAGGTGGCAAGCCAGGATCTTGTAAAGTTCGGACTGATCCCCGAGTTCATCGGAAGGCTTCCCGTCATAGTCACACTGGAGGATCTGGACAGGGATGCTCTGGTCAGGATCCTCAGAGAACCAAAGAATGCCCTTATCAAACAGTATCAGAGACTTTTCTCCTACGATGAAGTCAGACTTGAATTTGAAGACGCTGCGGTGGATGCCATCGCCGACAAGGCAGTGGAAATGAAGACCGGAGCCAGGGGACTGAGATCCATCATGGAAAAGGTGATGATGGATGAAATGTTCAAGATACCCTCCGACGACACCATCGCCAAGTGCATAATAACAAAGGACGCCGTGCTTGGGAATTCCCGTCCGAAACTGGTGAAACGGGAAGATTCTCTCAGGGATGATCTTCTGCCCAAGTCTTCAAAGCCCAAGCGTTCTGCGTGAGGTCACATCATATGATCGCAGAATATCCTGTTATCGCAACCAGAGGACTGACCATATTGCCGGGTATGCTGGTACATTTCGATGTCAGCAGACCCAGGACTGCCGCAGCCGGAACCGCCGCAATGGAGGGCTCCGGCCGTATGGTATGCGTCTCTCAAAAAGATGTGGGAGATGACGAGCCTGAGCCTAAGGATCTCTATTCCGTGGGATGTCTGGCTCTGGTAAAACAGATCATAAAACTTCCCGGAGGGGCGGCCAGATTTCTGGTCCAGGGTCTTGAGAGGGTAAGGATACTGGATTACACATCCACTGATCCGTATATGACCGCAAATATCAGGACTGTCACCAGAACCGAAGAGAGAGGCGGCTTGAGCGACGAATCCGAGATCGCCATGGTGCGAACCTTGAGGCAGGTTTTTGATGCATATTGCGAAGCATTTCCCAAGGTTGGGCAGAGCATGAGGACACGGGTCTCCACAAATGAGAACCTGGGGTCCCTTATAGATGACATCGCCGCCAATATCCCCGTCAGTTTTGAAAATAAGCAGAGAGTCCTGGACGCAGTGGAACTGTCTTCCAGGTTTGATGTTATAACCGGGATACTTGCAAATGAAACCGATGTGGCAAAGATCCGGGACAGTCTCACCGACGGCATCAGATCCCGTATAGACAAAAACCAGAGGGATTATATCCTGAGGGAACAGCTGGGATATATCAGGCACGAGCTGGGGGATGACGAGCAGAGCGATGCAGAGCATTACAGGGAAGAGCTTGAGAAACTGGATGCTTCGGATGAGGTAAAGGAAGCCATAGAAAAGCAGATATCCAGACTGGAGCGCCTGGGTTATTCCTTCTCCCAGGAGGCACAGGTTGAGAGGGCTTATATCGAAACCCTTCTCGAAATGCCGTGGAACAAGACCACGGAGGACAACTGGGACATAAAAAAGGCCGAAGAGATACTGGACGAAGATCATTACGGCCTTGAAAAGGTGAAGGAGAGGATAACCGGATTCCTGGCAGTGAGAGCCCTGACTTCAGGGAAGCAGGATAATGAGGACAATGACGGGGGATCCAAAGCCCAGAGTCCCGTCATCTGTCTTGTGGGACCTCCCGGAACCGGAAAAACATCCATAGGGAAGAGCATAGCCAGGGCGCTTGGCAAGAAATATGCCCGCATCAGCCTGGGTGGCGTCAGGGATGAGGCGGAGATACGAGGTCACAGACGCACCTACGTGGGAGCAATGCCCGGGAGGATCGTGCAGGCTCTTAAGAACGCCGGCACTTCCAATCCTCTTATCGTCCTGGACGAGGTGGACAAGACCGGGCACGACTACAGGGGGGATGTGTCCGCCGCCCTTCTGGAGGTGCTGGACGCCGACCAGAACAGCCATTTTGCGGATCATTATATCGAGATCCCGGTGGATCTTTCGGGAGTGCTGTTTCTGGCGACCGCCAATTCCATGTCCGATATACCGGCGCCTTTGCTGGACAGGATGGAAGTCATAGAAGTCACAAGCTATACCGAAAATGAAAAACAGCACATAGCAAACGAGCATCTGATCCCCAAACAGCTTAAGAAGAACGGGCTTACGGGGAGGCTTCGCTTCACCGAGGGCGCAGTCAAAAAGATGATATCGTCCTACACAAAAGAAGCCGGGGTGAGGCGCCTGGAGCGGACCATAGGCGAGGTCTGCAGGGGAGTCGCCAAAGAGATACTGAAGGAAGGCCTTGAAGATACAGAGATAACCGTAAAAGGCACTGATTTAAATAAGTACCTTGGCAAGGTCAAATATACCCCCGAAAAAGCGGAGGAAGAGGACGAAATCGGAGTGGTCACAGGACTCGCCTGGACCAGCGTGGGCGGCAGCATCCTGAAGACTGAGGTGGTGCTGATGCCCGGAAAAGGAGAACTGCTCCTCACGGGACAGATGGGGGATGTTATGAAGGAATCCGCCAGGACTGCCCTCAGCTGGGTCAGATCGGAGGCTTCTTCCTACGGTGTTTCCCCCGCTGTGTTCAAGAAAAATGACGTGCATCTGCATATCCCTGAGGGGGCAGTCCCCAAAGACGGCCCTTCTGCCGGCATCACGATGGCATGCGCTCTTA
>JAILIO010000006.1 GCA_024695225.1 Lachnospiraceae bacterium | reverse complement strand
GCGGAAGGAAAGGGGCAGGGTGTGGACAGACATGTCCTGGAGATCCTTTCCGGATACGATGGCCTTCCAGTGACCTATGCCGGAGGGATATCATCCTATGAAGATATAAGGCTTATAGAGGAGGCGGGACAGGGCAGGATAGATTTTACTGTGGGGAGCCGACTCGATATATTCGGCGGAGATCTTAAGATCCATGAACTGGCAAAAAAATGGGGATGGAACTGAGTTCCATCCCCTCGTGGCTCCTAATCCGTTATACGTTCACTGCGGGTTTTCTAAATCATATAGAAAAGCACAATTTAGCGATACTGATTAGATGAGCGAAGGATCAAAGCTTTACTACATTGACAGCCTGAGGACCCTTCTCGCCCTGGACTACATCATACTCAACGGAAGCACCCTCATCGAGAGACTTGAAACCTTCCATCTTCAGTCCTGAGTAGTGTACGAATACATCGTTGCCCTGCTCATCTGAAATGAATCCGTAACCCTTCTGGTTGTTGAACCACTTTACAGTACCCTTGTTCATTGTGATAATTACCTCCAAAAACAATGTTAATAAACTACAGACGCTACTTTAGCACGACTGGAGAGAAAAGTAAAGTGTTTTTTGACACTTGACATATATGCATATAATTATATAAAATTTATTGGATATTTTTTTTGGAGGTACAGATGGAGCAGGATAAGCCTGAACAAAATAAAAAAAAGAGATTTCCCTCCTTTCATTTGATGCTCTTCGTGGATTCCGAGTCAGGCAGGGTCCGCCAGATGAGCATAAATCAGGAAACTGCCCAGGTGCTTCTCGGCATCGGCGGAGGGCTTTTTGTTGCGCTGATAGTTTTTATCGTATGCCTGTTCATGTCTGCAGGCAGGAACAGAGAACTCAGGGATACCAATGAAAGCCTGATGGCGGATATCGCATCCATGGAGACGGAAATGTCACTTATGGATGAGACCATATCCACACAGAGCGGCAAGATCACAGCTCTTTCCAATACCGTAAATGAAAAAGTCGCAGGGGAGAAACTCCAGGAGAAAGAGGACGAGGATGCCCATATCCCGACGGGATTTCCTCTCTCTGCATCCACATCTTATACTGAACCCGACGAGAATATGATCATCACCTTCAAAGCGGATGACGGCACCAGCATTCTGGCCTCAGGCTCAGGCACGGTCACCCAGGTGATCGCTGACTCTGTTTACGGCCACTGTGTTGTCATCGATCACGGAAACGGCTATTCCAGTGTTTACAGGAACGGCAGCGATCCCATGGTAAAGGAAGGGGACGAGGTGGACAGAGGCGATATCCTCTTTATCACCGGTACCAATACAAAATCAGTTGCATACAATATCTATAAGGATTCACAGCCTGTGGATCCTCTGACTCTCATGCAGATAGACGGTTGAAATGGATCTTTTAACCGGTTTAAATGACAGACAGCGGGATGCTGTACTCCATACTGAAGGTCCAGTCCTGATCCTTGCAGGTGCGGGATCCGGAAAGACCAGAGTCCTGACCACCAGGGCAGCTTATCTCATCCGGGAAAAGAATGTCAAACCCTGGAATATAATGGCCATCACATTTACCAACAAGGCCGCAGGTGAGATGCGGGAGAGGGTGAATAACCTGGTGGGGATGGGATCTGAAGCTGTATGGGTGGCAACCTTTCATTCAACCTGTGTAAGGATGCTGAGAAGGACACCTGAACGGGTTGGGTTTGATCACCACTTCACTGTCTATGATACGGACGATTCAAAACGTCTCATGAAGCAGGTCATAGACGGCATGAAGAATGTACCGGGCAATTTCCGCCCGAAAAATGTGCTGAACGCCGTATCCAAAGCAAAGAACGATCTTATTTCCCCTGATGAATTTGAGGATGAAAGGGGATATGATCTCTATTGGAAATCCGTGGCAGAAGCCTACAGGAGATATCAGAAGAAACTCCTGGAAAACAATGCCATGGATTTTGACGATCTTCTGATCAACTGCGTAAAACTTTTAAGGGAAAACCCTGATGTTCTGGAAAACTGGCAGGAACGTTTCAGATATATAATGGTGGATGAGTATCAGGATACAAACGCTGTACAGTTTGAAATGGTGAGTCTGCTCGCTTCAAAATACCGGAACCTGTGCGTTGTGGGTGACGATGACCAGTCTATCTACAAGTTCAGAGGGGCAGATATAAAAAACATCCTAAGCTTTGAGAACACCTACAATGACGCCTATGTGGTCAGGCTTGAGCAGAATTACAGGTCCACTCAGTATATACTGGACACTGCAAATGCAGTCATAAAGAACAATTATGAGCGCAGGGACAAGAATCTCTGGACTGACAAAGGACAGGGAGAGAAGGTAAGATTCCGTGAATTTGGGAATTCCCGTGAGGAGGCCGGATTCGTCGTTGAGGATATCATCCGGAAAGCAGGGAAAGGGGCTTCCCTTGACGACTTTGCGGTGCTTTACCGGACAAACGCCCAGTCCCGTATGGTAGAAGATCATCTGGTGGAGGAAGGGATACCCTACAATCTTGTGGGAGGGGTCAGTTTTTATTCCCGCAGGGAGGTAAAGGATATCCTGGCATATCTAAGGACTGTGGACAGCGGCCGTGACGACATTTCAACAGCCCGTATACTGAATGTGCCGAAGAGAGGCATAGGCAAGACCACTGAGGGCCGTATCTCGGAATATGCTGCCGAAAAGGGAATAGGTTTTTATGACGCCCTTCTGGCTGCAAAGGATATACCCGGAGTTTCCGGGGCTGCACTTAAAAAGATAGAAGCATTCACCGGCATGGTTGAAAAATGGAGATCCCACCTTCCGGAAATGGGGCTTTCTGATATCGCCGCCATGATCGTTGAAGATATAGATTACAGGAACAAGATAGAGGCAGAATCAGAAGAGGAAGCCCGGGACAGGCTCGAGAACGTGGGGGAACTTATTTCCAAGATGGAGGCTTTTGAGGAGGAAAATGAAGAAGTCTCCCTGAGCAGTTTCCTTGAAGAGGTTTCCCTGATGACCAACCTGGATGAACTGGAAGAGGGGACTCCCAGGGTGCTTCTCATGACCCTCCACAGCGCCAAGGGGCTTGAATTCCCCTGTGTGTATATCATAGGGCTGGACGACGGTCTTTTCCCTGGTCAGCAGAGCCTTGCTTCTCCGGACAGTTCGGATATGGAAGAGGAACGCCGCCTCATGTATGTGGGAATCACCAGGGCTATGGATTCCCTTACACTGACGCATTCCGCCACAAGGCTTGTAAACGGGGAATACAATGCTTTTCCCGTGAGCCGGTTTGTCGATGAGATCCCGGATGAACTGCTGGACTCTACAGGGGAAAGCATATTTGCGGGGCACAGGAGCAGGCTTAGACCTGCTGCCATAACTGACGATATATTTGATGATGTGCCTGCAAGGCCGGCAGCCGGTTCAGCTAAACCGTATAGTCCTGCAAAGCCATACAGCCCTGCAAAGCCGTATAGCGCGGGTAAACCCGCATCTGCATCAGGAAGCATCGACTATAAGCCGGGTGACAGGGTGAGGCACAGGCTCTTCGGTGAAGGTACAGTGGTTGAGATGGTGCCGGGCCCCAGAGATACGAAGGTGACGGTTGATTTCGACGGATCCGGCAGGAAGGTTATGTATGCGGGATTTGCAAAGCTCGAGAAGGCAGACTGACTGCAAGAAATTGAAATGTCTCCCGGATAAGTGCATTGTTAAGCGGGATAAATGAAATGCCTCTCGGATATATTTGCTGTTATGCGGATAAATGAAATACCTTCCGGATAAGTGCATTGTTAAGTGGGGTAAATGAAATGCCAATCCCCATAAGTGTGTTGCCGCCCGGATAAGCTTCACACAGGCGATCAACAGGTGATGATGACAGCTGATCACAGTGAAAAACAGCCATTCATGAGTTTCAGTGGAAAGACTTGACAATTCAGGGGTTCTGAAATATAATTACGAAGTTGTTTAGGGCGAGGTAGCTCAGCTGGCTAGAGCACGCGGTTCATACCCGCGGTGTCGAGAGTTCGAGTCTCCCCCTCGCTATTGAAAGATCCTGAAGGTCGATGGTTTGACTTTCAGGATTTTTTTACATAATATGTTGTTCCCAGGGCGGGTCACAGATCAAAGATAGCAGACACTGTCAGGGGTTTCAGTCGTTCTTACAGAATGGAGGAATCGATATGTCAGAAAAGAAAAGAGTAGCAGTAGATCTTAAGGTGCTGGATGAGAATGACCGGAAGACCCTTAGGGAGGGTGCTGAAAAACTGGGATATGAGGTGATCTTTGCCGATGGTGACGGATTTGAGGGTTTTGAAGAGGCGGAAGTGATCTACGGAGGCCCGGCTGTTCTGTCATCAGGTACTTCTCTTAACAGATTAAAATGGTTTCACGCCATGTCTGCGGGTGTGAACAATTTCCTGGAGCCCGGTGTGCTGCCTGAGGGCTGTCTCCTGTCCGGATCCTCCGGGGCTTTTGGGGTCGCTGTTTCAGAACACGGCATGATGCTCACACTGGATCTTGTGAGGAATATGAAGAGATACCAGGAGAGGGTAAGAGACCGCATCTGGAGTCATGATCTTTCCTATAATTCGGTATGCGGCAGCCGGGTCACACTCCTGGGCACCGGAGACATCGGAAACAATTATGCAAAGAGGATCAAGGGCTTTGACCCGGAGATCATCGTGGGCGTAAACAGGAGCGGCAAGCTTAAAGAGAATAATAAAGACCTTTACGATATGGTTGTAAGCTGTGACAGGGTTGAAAGCGTCCTGCCTGATACGGATATCCTCTTTATGTCCCTTCCGGGCACTGAAGAGACGGATAGATTTATGGATGCAAAGAGGCTTTCCCTTCTTCCCGAGAACGCATTCATCGTGAATGTGGGAAGGGGTAATTCCATAGACCAGAAGGCTCTCTGTGATGCGTTGAACAACGGGAAGATCCAGGGCGCAGGACTGGATGTGTTCGAGGTTGAGCCCATACCTCAGGACGATCCCATATGGGAAACCAAGAATCTGATAATAACCACCCACTCCGCAGGCTGGCTCGATCTGGACTATACCCGTCACAGAAATGTGGGGCTGTTTTTGGAGAATCTGGAAGCATACACCGAAGGCAAAGATCTTCCAAGCGGTGTTGACAGAGCAGTGGGGTATTGATAATAGTTTAGTGCCACGGTTTAATGTCTTATAACATAAAATACGGATCTGTTGCTTCGATATTTAAAATGATATGCAATTTAAAAACCTCCCGGAAAACGGTTTGACGCCGCATCCCGGGAGGTTTTCAGTCTGTTCAAGTATTTATTTGCCTGAATAAACTATACAGGAGTCCATTCTGTACTTGTCCAGTTTATCACGTCCCTTAAGGCCTGCAAGTTCCACAAGGACAACAATCCCGGTAACTATGCCGCCGGCTCTCTCAATAAGGTCTGCGGAAGCTTTAAGGGTGCCGCCTGTGGCCAGCAGGTCATCCACCAGAAGGACTTTCTGCCCGGGTTCTATGGCGTCGGCATGCATTTCTATCTCCGCAGAGCCGTATTCCAGATCATATTTTGTGGATATCGTTTTACGGGGAAGCTTTCCTTTCTTCCTTATAAGCACAAATGGCTTGTTCAGTTTATAGGCGATGGGGCTTCCCAGGATAAATCCCCTGGACTCGGCGCCGATCACTTTGTCAAATTCAAGGTCTTTTACTTTTTCTGCCATCTGATCGATGGCTTCGTGAAATGCATCGGCATCGTGGAGGATTCCGGTGATGTCCCTGAATATTATGCCCGGTTCCGGAAAGTCTGGTATACTTATCATGTAATCGTCAAGGTTAAGCATTTTTTACTCCTGTCTCTGACTGTGATACCTGGTTATCTGCAACACATATAAATATTAGCACAACTGTATTTGATTTCAAGGGTTAGATAAATTATCAGAATTTAGAGACAAAATTCTATATGATGAGAATAAGGAGTTGAAAATGTCAGAGTATAAACCATTCACGGTAATGTGCCGGTCAAGATCCCCATGACAATACATTCAAACCAGCGTGCCGGTCATGATCCTTATGACATAGCATATGAGGATAAGAGCGCCGATCACGGCGGCTCCTGCGTTAAATATCCTGTCAGGGATCTTTATGATCCCAAGCCTGTATGGGATGTAGATCAATACGCCCGCAGTTATCAAAGGCCAGAGTGGATGAAAATGGAATGCCGTTTTAAAGTCTCCGTGGATCACACAGGTAGAAGCCCTTATTATCCCGCAAAAAGGGCAGGGGAAAGAGAAGATGAGCCTGAAGGGACACCGGTATACTCCGGAAATGATGAGCGCTGCAAGGATCACGCATGCGAACGCTACTACCGGATGTATCCGTA
>JAILIO010000291.1 GCA_024695225.1 Lachnospiraceae bacterium | reverse complement strand
TGAAGCATGCTCTTTGAGTCACGAAAGACCTTTTTGTTCTCAAGTTTTCCCATGACGGCCTTTCTCACAAAAACCGCCGCGCTGTCAAAACCATCGTCCAAAAAGATAGCACCTATCAAAGCTTCCATGACATCGGATGCTATGGAATCTCTCTGCCTTCCCTGGCTCATCTCCTCACCCTTGCCAAGTCTTACGAATTCCTGCAGACCAATGGCCCTGGTACATGTGGCAAGGGCAGGCTCACAGACCATGGAGGACCTTTTCTTGGACAGTTCCCCCTCTGTCATGCCGGGAGACTTGTCGTAAAGTTCCTCGCTGGCCACCAGTTCCAGCACTGCATCCCCGAGAAACTCCATGCGCTGGTAATCGCCCTTACGGTTCATTTTGAGTTCATTGGCATAAGATGAATGTGTAAGTGCCTGCACCAGGAGTTCTCTATTCTTAAATTTGTAACCTATGATCTCCTCAAGGTTATCAAGATCTTCTCTATGCAAAATACTTAAATACCCTTGGCTTTCCTGATGATATCGAGAGCTTCACCCACGGTCTTTATGTTCTCCACCGTTTCCACGGGTATCTCGATACCAAACTTCTCTTCAGCTTCCATGATTATCTGATACTCATCCAGAGAGTCCGCATCAAGATCCTGGGCAAATGTAGTTTCCTCGGTTATCTCTCTGGGATCCACATTCAAAACTCCCGCAATGATATTTTTAAGTTCTTCAAACTCCACTAAACTCACCTCCCTTTTAAGGCTGTTCCAAACAGTTCTTCCATTCTTCCCGTTATACCGCTCTCCACAAACTCCCTGCACTGTATAAGCGAATTCTTAACTTCCGTGACATCGCAGGAGCCGTGGGTCTTCATGACCAGTCCTTTACAGCCCAGAAGCGGAGCTGCGCCGTACTTTGTCATGGTGAAATCCTTCATGGCTTCCTTTATGTAAGGCTTGACCAGAAGCGCGCCGGCTTTGCTGACGGCATTGGTCAAAAGCGCATTTTTCAAGAGATGATAAAAAGTGGAGGCCACACCCTCGTACATCTTGAGTATGACATTCCCCACAAATGCTTCGCACACCACAACATCGGCTACGCCTGCAGAGATATCCCGGGCTTCCACATTTCCGACAAAATTTATGCCGGGGCATTCCTTGAGCAGAGGATAGACCTCTTTCACAAGGGCGTTTCCCTTCTCTTCCTCAGCCCCGATATTCACAAGGCCGACTCTGGGTTTTTTCACCCCTATGACATTTTCGGAATAAAGAGACCCCATCTGGGCAAACTGTAAAACCTGTGAAGCTCTGGCGTCCACGTTGGCACCGCAGTCAATAAGCACGCTGACTCCCTTTTCAGTAGGTATCACAGGGGCAAGGGCAGGTCTCTCCACGCCCTTTATCCTCCCGACAATGATCTGTCCACCCACAAGGGTAGCCCCGGTGCTTCCTGCTGACAGGTAAGCATCGCACTCACCGTTCTTCACAAGATAAAGAGCTCTCACCATGGAGGAGTCCTTTTTGTTGTGAACAGCCACCACAGGGGGCTCTGCCGTTTCGATCACTTCAGTGGTGGGCACGACGATGATGCGGTCTTTGTCGTATTCATGACCTGACAGTTCCCTGTTCAGGGCTTCCTCGTCCCCGGTGATATGTATCTCTATCCCGGAGTCTTCCTTCACGGCAGCCACCGCTCCTTCGACCATAACCGAAGGGGCTCCGTCACCACCCATGCCGTCAAGGGCTATTCTGCACAGTTTGTTGGACATCTACACTCCTGTCTGCGTAATGCAGGTCATAACAGATTCTGAGGCAAATGAAACCTGTGATGTTAAACGCCCGGCTATTGTCAAGCCGGGCGCCATACAGCCTTCTAAACCTCTATGGATCAGTTATCGACTTCTATGATCTCTTTCTTGTTGTAAGTGCCGCAATTCTTGCATACGCGGTGGGGAACCATAAGAGCTCCGCACTTGCTGCACTTAACCAGTGTAGGGGCCGACATCTTCCAATTGGCTCTTCTCTGATCTCTGTGGCCCTTGGATGATTTATTCTTAGGACAAATGGACATTGATGTTTCCTCCTTGCAGTTCAGACTGCCTTGCAAAATACAAACCGAAAGTGATTATATACAAGGGTTTCCCCTTTGTCAAACATAAAAATGTTAAAGGGCTCCCCTCTCAGTTCTTCCTTTCTTTCTTGGACTTTCTCTTGTTGTCGTACATGGTCTCGTCGGCCTTTTTCACAACTTCTTCTATGTTGCTGCCCTCGCCGACGGCAAAACCGGAAGCTGCGGAAATGCTCATCCCTCTCAGGGTTTCCAGATCAAGGGATTTTCTCACATATTCCATAAGACTTTCGGGCTCACCATCTTCAGGTTTTTCTATTATCATGATGAATTCGTCCCCGCCCACCCGGAAAGTTTTGCGGCGCTTGTCATCGGAGATCATCCTTATGGTATCCGCCAGTTTCTCAATGTAGGCATCCCCCACATCATGTCCCCTGGTATCATTTATGAACTTCAGACCGTTCAGATCCCAGAAAATGACAGCCACCTTCCCGGCCTTGGGATAATAATCCCGGATCATCTCCTCATATTTTCCCTTGTTGTAGGTGTTTGTGGCCAGATCCGTGTCGCTCTCCTTCTGGAGCTGGGCTATCCTGACAGCATCATTTCTGCTCTTCTCTGTTATAAACTGCTGCATTACCACGATCAGCAGCAGGAACAGCGCCCTGGGAAACCCTGCGTAAAAAACCAGTACAAAGACCGGATCATCATTGAACACGATATTCTGAAAACCTCCATCGGGGCCCAGATAATAGTCCAGTCTGTAATTGCTCTTAAAGAGAACGTTCAGATCGCATATGCCCATGGAAAAACCAATGACAGATGCGGCGGTCATGAGTACCACATCCAGGGCATAAGTAAACCAGAGCACAAATCTGTTCTTGTACTGACAAGCAAATATGATGGGGATCGCATACAGAAGCACCACATGGAAGGAAAGTTCCAGGAAAGCTATGCTGCACGCGACACACAGACACATAAGACACAGATATTTGTACCAGGGCGGTTCCATTTTGGTTATATGCCCGGCGATTATAGGTACCACTGTAAGCACCAGAGAGACGATCATAACCGTATCTATGGCTTTCCTGTCCACATCGAACAGACCGCCCACCGTCATGAGCCAGCAAAGGCCTATGACAGCCACAAGGCCGTACAGTCCATACATGGTACGGCTGTTGGCGTGTTTTTCCTGCTCTTTCTGCTCCTTGCTGAGCAGACCTTCATCTACATAATATTCAGTGTCCACGTTGTCTCCGGTCTTTTAGAGTCAGCTGTCTTTTTTGCGGGAAACCTTCTTTCCCACGGCATCTGCAGTGCTGCGGGCCTTCTTGCCCACAGAATCAGCGGTATCCTTGGCTTTTTTTCCAACCGAATCCGCAGTGTCTTTTGCTTTCTTTCCAACAGCGCCTGCCGCCTTTACAGCCCTGAATGCGATCTCCTGGAACTGTTTCATTCTCTCGTCAGCCTCGGAGGCCTTCCGAACAGCTTCCTGCCTGTTCCTGGATGCGTTCTCCGTGTCCTCCCCCGCATTCTTTAGATTCGTGTTCTCCAGTTCGATCCTGTTTCTGGCTTCCCTGAGAACTTCTTCGGCTATCCTGACCTGTTCCGCAGCGGCGGCGTTCCGGTCATTCACATTTCTCTCTGTCCTTTCGGCAGAGATCCTGGCTTCCTCGATCTTTCTTCTGGCAAGGGCTGTCTCCCGCTCTCCCCGCTCTTTTACTATCTTCTCATGATTCCTGGCTTTTATGAGTTCCTGCTCGGCGTTCTCTGCGCTCTTCCTCGCGGCTTCGAGATTCTCCTCCGCTTCTGCAGCCCGCCTTTGCGCCTCGTCCTGAGCGCCTTTATACTTCCTGGCCTCTTTCCTGGCTGCTGCTGACGCCACCCTCTCTTCTTCTGCTTTTTCAAGGGCTATCTCTGAGCGTTCTTTGTCATCATAGGGAGTATAACGCATAAACAGGGCGCTCTGGGGACCGAGTGTCATATCTATGGAGAAAGGCCTTCCGTCCACCTCAACGCTTCTGGCCCTCACGCTCTTTTCTTTGTTTACCCCCTGACCTCCAAACTTCTTCTGATCCGTATCCAAAAGAACGTTATACCGGCCATCGTAGGGAACTCCCAGTTCCACCTCCTGCACGCTGCCGGCGAAGTTCACTATCACAACGACGGTCTCATTTTCCTTGTCGGTCTTTCTCATAAAGGAATAAACACATCTCTCGGGATTCAGGCAATTGATCCATTCAAATCCCGTCTCGTCGTCATCATACATATACAGGGCTTTTTCGGTGCGATACAGTTTCAAGAGAGCCTTTAGAAGGACCCTTATCTTCTTGTGATCGGCTTCTTTCAGCTTATCCCAGTCTATACAATGCCTGCCGTCGGTACCGGGGTCTGTAACGCTTCCATCCCCGAGAAACAGGAGTTTTCTGCCGGGGTGGGCTATCAGCCATGCCAGGAACACTCTCAATGTGGAATAATAGATCTCACCCTCACCGAAAAGCTTCTGTTCGGGCACATCCTCGTCCGAAAGGGCTTCTGCGTG
>JAILIO010000284.1 GCA_024695225.1 Lachnospiraceae bacterium | reverse complement strand
TGTCGGTATGATGTATTGGTGCATTATTGGAATATAATCGAATTAAAATAACTCCAAAATCAAAACGACCTTCACTACATTTTTTTCAATGTAATGAAGGCCGTATTTTTTTATACCTTTGGTGTACACAATCCGAAATTCGACCTCAAAATCGGGTCAATTTTGTCTCCGGATCGCGAACGGTCGGATGCCCGAAACCCTTGTAAAATCAAGGCTTCCAGAGCTATTCCTATTTATTATTTATTGCTGCTTGTGCTGCAGCAAGCCTTGCGATGGGCACACGGAAAGGTGAACAGGAGACATAATCAAGTCCAACCCTGTTGAAGAACTCGATGGATGCAGGATCTCCGCCGTGCTCTCCGCATACTCCCAAGTGGATGTCCTTTCTCACCTTCCTGGCCTTTTCAGCTGCGATCTGTATGAGCTGTCCGACACCGTTCTGATCCAAATGCGCAAAAGGATCCGCCTCATAGATCTTACTCTTGTAATAATCAGCAAGGAACTTTCCGGAGTCATCCCTGGAGAAACCGAAAGTCATCTGGGTCAGGTCGTTGGTTCCGAATGAGAAGAACTCTGCCTCTCCCGCTATCTGATCTGCCATCAGAGCTGCCCTGGGGATCTCGATCATGGTACCGACATGGTACTGGATATCGGAATTTCTTTCTTTTTTCACCTTTTCAGCGACTTCGCAGATAACCTTGCGGACCGCCGCCAACTCTTTTCTGTCGCCCACCAGAGGCACCATGATCTCGGGGACTATATCAAACCCGTTCTCGGCCTTTACCTCTATTGCCGCTTCAATAACAGCCCTGGTCTGCATCTTTGCGATCTCGGGGAAGGTTATGGACAGACGGCAGCCTCTGTGTCCCATCATGGGGTTGAACTCCTGAAGGTCGTCACATCTCTTCTTTACTTCCGTAAAGCTGAGGCCCATATCATTAGCAAGCTTTGATATCTCGTCATCGGTCTTGGGCAGGAACTCGTGAAGAGGCGGATCCAGGAACCTTATGGTGACAGGCATTCCGTGCATAACGCGGTAGATAGCCTTGAAATCACCCTTCTGATAAGGTATGAGCTCCGAAAGGGCTTTTTCACGGGCTTCCGTGGTATCAGAAAGGATCATCTTACGCATCTTTTCGATCCTCTCTGCCTCAAAGAACATGTGCTCTGTACGGCAAAGTCCGATACCTTCAGCACCGAGACGTACAGCATCGGAAGCGTTGTCAGGTGTATCCGCATTGGTCCTGATCTTAAGTCTCCTGAATTTGTCAGCCCAATTCATTATCCTCTCGAAATTACCGGTTATCGTGGCATCCACTGTAGGGATATCGCCGAGGTAGATCTTTCCGGTGGAACCGTCGAGGGAAATGTAATCACCCTGATGTACATCAACACCGCCGAGAGAGAACTTCCTGCCGGCCTCATCGAACTTCATATCTCCGCATCCTGATACACAGCAGGTTCCCATTCCACGGGCAACCACGGCTGCATGACTGGTCATACCGCCTCTCATGGTGAGGATACCCTCAGCAGCGTGCATTCCCTCAATGTCCTCGGGGCTTGTCTCCTGTCTGACCAGTATCACACGGTCACCGCGGCTGTGTGCAGCCTCCGCCTCTTCAGCGGTAAAGAACACACGTCCTGCGGCAGCTCCGGGTGATGCGGGAAGTCCCTGTCCAATGAAAGGCGTGTGAAGCAGGGAATTCTGATCAAAGTTGGGATGAAGCAGCTGATCCAGTGACTGGGGTTCTATACGGCACACCGCCTCTTCGGGAGTGATGACCTTTTCATCCACAAGATCACAGGCGATCTGAAGTGCCGAGAATGCGGTCCTCTTTCCGTTCCTGGTCTGGAGCATGAAGAGTTTACCACTCTCGATGGTGAACTCCATATCCTGCATATCCCTGTAGTGAGCTTCCAGTTTGTTTTTCACATCGGTCAGCGCTTTGAATGCTTCAGGCATGGATTCTTCCAGCGAAGGGTAATCTTTCTGACGCTCTTCTTCGGAAATTCCGCGGGCAACGGCCCATTCCATGGAGCCCTGCTTGCTGATCTGCTGGGGTGTCCTGATACCGGCCACAACGTCCTCACCCTGGGCATTGATCAGATACTCACCGTAAAAATACTCATGGGCACCGGTGGAAGGATCACGGGAGAAGCAGACACCGGTTCCGCAATCATTTCCCATATTTCCGAATACCATGGACTGTACGTTGACGGCGGTACCCCACTCGTAAGGGATGTCATACATCCTTCTGTAGGAGTTTGCCCTGGGGTTGTCCCATGAGCGGAACACGGCCTTTATTGCCTCGATAAGCTGTGCTCTGGGATCCTGGGGGAAACCTTCTCCCATCTTGTCCTTATATACATCCTTAAACTGCTTTATGATCTCCTGAAGATCCTCTGCGGTCAGTTCCGTATCGAACTTATAACCCTTTGCTTTCTTTTTGCCTTCAAGGATGGAATCGAAATAAGTCTTTGACATTCCCATAACAACATCGGAGAACATCTGGATAAACCTGCGATAACTGTCATAAGCAAATCTGGGATTTCCTGTCTTCTTTGCAAAGCCCACAACGCTCTCGTCATTGAGACCCAGATTCAGGATGGTGTCCATCATTCCCGGCATGGACGCTCTGGCGCCGCTTCGGACCGAAACAAGAAGAGGATCGTTAAGATCGCCGAACTTCTTGCCTCTGACGCCTTCAAGCCACTTAAGAGCCTCAAAGATCTGCTGTTCGGTCTCCTTATTGATAGTCTTTCCCTCGTTGTAGTAGTCAGTACAGGCTTCGGTGGAAATCGTGAAACCATCGGGCACGGGAATACCGAGGTTCGTCATCTCGGCAAGGCCTGCGCCCTTGCCTCCCAACAACTCCCTCATGTTCGCATTGCCTTCACTGAACTTGTAAACTCTCTTGGCCATAAATGATAATCTCCTCTCTTATATACTCATAGCTGTGCAGAGAAAACTCCACGCAGCTACTTTACTCATCTTCTCCGGAATCCGCATCCTCAGACAATATCTCTTCCACAATGATCTCATCCTCGATCACATTCCCGTCCTCTTCAGAGATATCCTCATTCTCTGCTGCCTTCTCATCTTCTTCACGCAGCCT
>JAILIO010000251.1 GCA_024695225.1 Lachnospiraceae bacterium | reverse complement strand
GTCTAAAGATTATGGAGCAAAGTACAGCTATGATGAATTTCATACAGCACCGGTAGACTCAACTTCAAATGACGGGTACAGAAGAGGAGGTTTCGATGAACTTCACATAAACGAGAATTATCTTGGGGATGTCTGGCATCCCGCAAACAGGGGATATCGCTTCAGTGGATTTGATGAATTCCATCTGCCGTATGAACTTTGATCAGATAGAAGGAGAGGTGTAAGTTTTGATAATGTCAACTATATGTTGTAGATGTGGGGTGACTAAAAAACTATTCATAGTATGCTCTGAGCTATGTGAAGACAATAAAAGGACAGTGGGTTAATTTTTTGTAGAAAACAGCCGATTTATATATTGTACGGGGAATACGAGTTTATAAGTAAACAAATACTATAACTGGGGAGTTATATACATCGTATTATGATAATCGGTCATAATCTCGCGGCAATGAATGCCAACAGACAATACAATATGGTTCTTAATCGGAAGAAGAAGACTACAGAGAAACTCTCTTCCGGATATCGTATAAATCGCGCGGCTGATGATGCTGCAAGCCTTTCAATCTCAGAAAAAATGAGAAAGCAG
Source organism: Lachnospiraceae bacterium (assembly GCA_024695225.1). Lineage (GTDB taxonomy): Bacteria > Bacillota > Clostridia > Lachnospirales > Lachnospiraceae > JAEELB01. The sequence continues at coordinate 1,602 of JAILIO010000251.1, read as the reverse complement.
ATACGTGGACTTGATCAAGGATCTGAAAATATGCAAGACGGTATTTCATTATGCCAGGTGATGGATGGAGCATTAAATGAGATACAAGATGAACTTCAAAGGTTAAATGAATTATCTGTAAAGGCATCAAATGGTACATTAAGTGCCAGTGACAGGGCAGATATAAATAATGAGATCAGGCAGCTTGTAGCGGAGATAAACAGAGCCTCAAGTTCGACTAAATTCAATGAGATCAATCCGTTATCAAATAAGGATTATACACCGCCTCAGGGTGGTGATGCGGATATTGTATTTGTAGTTGATAATACAGGAAGCATGGGAAGTATGATCAATGGAGTAGTTAATAAAATGTCTGTCTTTGCCGAGGACCTTTCCGAATATAACGTACAATATGGAGTGGTCGAATATGGTGATATAGGTGATGGTAAACGATATTCTGAATATGATCTTAAAGCGTATCCGTTTACAGATTCAGCGGATAAAGTATCAGAGACACTTTCTGAGATAGCAAGTGCTATCGGATCCGGAAAAAGAGGTAGTGGAGGAGATGGTCCTGAATCGGCTCTTGATGGCATCATGACAGCAATAGACAGTTATGATTTCAGGGCAGGAGCAACAAAAGAGATCATACTTGTTACAGATGCAGATTTTCATTACAAAGGTGATGGATCCAGTGGGTCAAATTATACAGTATCGGATGTTAAGAATGCGATAAGCGATAGTTCTGCGAGGCTTTCGGTTGTGACGGGTGCTTCATATAAAGGATTATATAGCTCTTTTTCTAATGGGATGATACTTAATATAAGCGGAGATTTTCAAAAGGAACTCAGAGGGTTAACCAAAGCTATATCTGAGGCAGCTGGCTCGGTACCTAATGATCCCTTTTATAATGATCCCGTTGATATACAGAGGAGTAGTGATGCATCAAACTACAGTCAGGTACACACTTACAATGTTACTTCACAGACTCTGGGTATAGATGATCTTTCATGTCTCACGACGGAAAGTGCAAGAGCTGGCATTGACAAGGTTAGTACAGCCCTAAAACATGTTTCTGAGATAAGATCGCAGATCGGTGCTGAACAAAATGGCCTGGAACATGCTTTGAAGGCAAATATGAACACATCAGAGAATACCCAGGCAGCGGAGTCATTGCTTCGTGATGCTGATATGGCGGATGAGATGGTAGCATTATCAAAAGAGAACATACTCGAGCAGGCAGGGCAGGCTATGATGTCCCAGGCAAATCAGACTCCGCAGGGAGTGCTTGCTCTTCTTCAGTGATATGACCGGAGCCAGTCTCAGGTGATCTGTTAAGTCTGACTCTGCTGCTCCATCCAAAGGCGGAGTGAGTCAGCGATCATCGATATTTTTTCGAGCTTTTCCTGAATGGTAGCAAAGTCCTGCTTCTCGGCATCGCTGATCTTGTTATCTGCAGCGATGTCTATAAAGCGGGTTTTTTCTTTTTCCAGTGCATTTAAGGTTGAGAGTGCTTCGAGGGTGATCTGGGAAAGATCTTTGATCTCAACTTCAGGTACATATTTCCTGCCTATTGGACATTCATGTGAACAGTAATAATTGCTGAGAGCCGGCTTATTATAG
>JAILIO010000094.1 GCA_024695225.1 Lachnospiraceae bacterium | reverse complement strand
TATCAAAAAAATAATATATGGTAGAGTCCTGTGCAGTCAAATAGTGGTATAATGAGTATCGCTTTAGTACTTGTATTGTGCACAGGAGGAAAATGATCATGAATGATGGTGTCAAAAAACTGACAGCTGGTTTACTATCAGCGGCACTTTTAATAACATCCCTGCCCCAGGGAGTCATGGCCTATTCGGCAAAGGATGGACCCGGGACAAGCGGGGTGACTTCTGCATGTGAGGCATCCCGGGCAAGGGGGGCATCTTCCGCAAGTGATACCCTGCAGGCAAACGGGGCATCCTATGGTGAGAACCATGGACAGATGCGTGAGGATATGCTTTCTGCCATAAGGGAGGGCCTTGAAAAGGAAGACACCTCTTTGAAAGAGGAATATCCCGAAGGCATATATTCCATTGCCAATCTGACTGCAGCAGTTGAGGAGACCAATTCAGATCCCCTGGTGCTGTATCTGGTGAGACATGGCGGGACCGATGGCGACAGCACAGTGCACATGAAACTGTCCGATTATTCAGCAGAGTACGGCAAAGACTATTATGTGAAACTGAAAGATTCCTTTTTCTCCAAAGCAGTTGAGAAAAATGAAGACTCACAGCCTTTATTTTACCAGTTTGGCGATGAGGACGGAGACAGCTCAGACCCGGATTATGATGCGCTGAAGGAGACCTACGGCGAGGAGGCTGCCGGAGAGATAATGAACCTGTTAAATGAACAGGCTCTTAAAGACGCCGGTCTTGACGAGGATGCAGCGCCTGAAGGTGATGAGGAAGCCATTTCGGAGAAGCTTGATTCTCTTGACATCACGGGACTCATTTCCGGGGAAACCGATGGGGACACTGCTTCCGCAGAGGAATCTGCAACCGCAGAGAAAACTTCGGCTGCAGTCACACCTGCAGGAAATATCACTGCTGCAGCCGAAACCACCGGAGATACTGCACTCGCAGGGGAATCTGCAACCGCATATGCAGCTTCTGACGGCAGTGATTCTGCGGTGCCCAATGCATCACCCCTGGAAGCCATGAACCGGCAGGTCAGCCAGTACACGGGACAGGACACGGTGCTTCCCATACAGGAGCAGGAGCTCTCTCCCGAGGATCAGGCAACCGTTGAGAGAAACGCAAGGTTGCAGGACCTTCTTTTCCCGGGCACCGAGTTTGACGTGGAGTTCCGGGATGGGGAGCAGATCCGTGAGATCTATGTCTACCCTGTAAATAACGACTACTCCGACGGGGACCGCGTCTTCGAAATGAGGATAGATGTAGGAGATGAAAATAAGAACATCTGCTACGAACCCGGTGAAAACTCTGTGGCAGTCACGATAGAAGACGATGAGCCCAACGAGACAGCTGTTCTTTCCGTGGCGACTGACGTGGCAGAGGCAGATAAAAGCGGATACACGGAAGTTGTGCTGAAGAGAGACAACGCTCTCTACAAGGTCAGTTCTGTGGATTACAAGGTCGAGGAAGAAAAGAGCAAAACCGTGGTGGCATCCGGAAAAGCAGTATTCATGCCGGGCATGGACACCAGAACTTTGAAATTGCAGCTTGGAAATGTGACGGGCAGCACCGCAGAGAAGCTCTCATTTACAATCTCAGACGCTATCGGTGGCGAGGTGTCCGGTGACGATTCCGCATCCATCTCGCTCACAAAATACAAAGCCAATCTAAGCGCCTCTTCCGATACTCTCGAAAGCGCAGGAAGCATCGGGAACTCGGGAGTTTCATCCGACTCGCTCAAAGAAACCGGAAACTCAGGAATATCAGGTGAATCAAGCGCCTCTTCCGATACCCTCGCACCCGTAGGCGGTGAGAACGGCGTGATCTATGAGAAGGACAGCCCCGACAATCCCCTGGGCATAGGGGGAACCCTCTATTCAAATTATTTCCAGGTGGACATGGATGACGACAACTTTTATTTCAAGCATAACAATGAGTGCGACGATTATTTAAATGAATTCAACGACGGCCGGATCCATCTGAAGATCCCGGATCACAGCGGCAAATGTAAGTGGCAGGCGGGCTTTGCAGTCCTCGACGCCGATATTTACCCGGTGATGTTCGAATCCCTGGATTTCAACTGGTGCGCAAATAACTTCGAGAAATCCAAGTGCAACAGGGTTTTTGTGGGCCTCAAGAACTACAGCTTCGACTGGAACGAAAGTGAAGAGCTTGTCATGGCTCACGAGGGCGACATCGATACATACGAGCACGACCTGGGAGACTGCAGTCCCCAGCGAAGCAATATAAACCTGACCACGGGAGCTCTCACAAACCTGAACCAGGACTGCGACTGGAAAAATGAATACATGAATTTCACGGAGAAATTTAAAAACGACCGCAGCGCCATGAAGAAGACCTGTCCCTTCTGCATTGGCGTGGAAAAGACCAGCGGCGGCAAAAACGGGATGGGACTTCTGGTTTATGACATAAAGTTCTACCTTAAGAACTTCGACGTGACCATTTGCTCACCTGAATACCTGGAGGGCAGAAACGATGAGCTTCCCGGGAGACTGTTCTTCGACGACAACCAGACAAACGGCGACTACAGCTCTCTTTCAAAGATCAATTTCATAAAAGAAGACGCGGACTTTGCCTATCTGAAAGGCATTGAGATCTCACCGGACAAGACCAGCTGGACAGCGGTTGATTCCTCCTGTTTTGACTCTGATTCCCTGGTCCTGAACCTTTCAAAAGAGTTCTTCGGAAAATACGGGGACTGCGTGGAGTACAGTTCCGATGCGAAGTTTTATTTACGCCCCGTATATGACTACCTCACCGTGCCGGTGACCATAGTCCCGGACGAGAACGGCGGAATATCCGTGACAGACAGTCTGAACGGTACCACCGAAATTCCCAGGGGCACTGCCAATCAGAAGGTGCTCCGGTGCAATGTGGGCGATACCCTCACAGTCAGGTCCTACGATGTCAGCACCGGCGACTCAAACGGCACCTACAGCTTCACCGAGTTTGACATGACGCCCACCGCGGTTAACGGAGGCGGGGACACGTCCCAGCATTACAAGGTTTATTCCTCTGACCCCGCAAGCATTGCCATCGAAAACTGCAATTACACCTTAAGCCCTGTGTACACCCACACCGGCACCAAGGTTAATATCGAAATTAAGGGGACCGTGCCCGAGGGTTGCGGACTGAATGCGAAGGTCCGGGACAGCCAGGGAAATACCGTCAACAAGACGGAATACACCTACGAAGAGGACAAGATCAGGTCCGGCCAGATCCTGACTGTCAAGGCGGATGTGGCAGACGGCTACAGGGCCAAATGGACCATCATGTCAAAGGGGCATGAAAATTATGGCCTCACCTGCTACGGTGACACCCTTTATTACAAGATAATGAGCCCGGAAGGAAAGATATATCTCACTTTCGAAAAGATGGAGAACCCTGTTTACACCACCATCACCGGGAAGGTTGGGACATACGACGGCAGCATCCTGAACCCGCCTGCCCAGGGCGAGGGCGGCGAATGGCTTTCCGCCTACGTGCCTGTGGCAAATGTGAGCGTTCAGATGGGAAGCTTCTCCGGACTCTCCGGCCAGGACGGAAGCTTCGCCCTTTATTCACACACTGAGGCCGCGGACGATTCCACCCAGAGTGTGTCCGGAGAAAATGTGACCACATATCTGAAACTGCCGGCGGGGGTTGAAAGTGAAAAGCATTCCATGCTGGTGATCAGAAACGGCGTGAGACAGTGCGTGTACGCCGACGTGACAGCGGTCTCGGAGTATGACCCGGGATCATTGTCCCACAACGGACTTGCAGACAACACTCCCTCGGTCTTGAAGTCGTCAGACCTGGTGGTCGATTTCTACGGAAACGGCCCCATCCCCGTGGGTTATTATTCCCTGGTGGGAAATGTGGGAGAGCTTGAGGATCCCTCCATAAGGGTCAACGCCCCTGCGGTGGAACTCAGGAACTACAGCATCGGATTCCACGTGGAACTTGCGTCGGTAACGGATGAGAACGGGAAAGACCTGGTTGACCGGGTGAAATTCATTATTTTCCACAAGGACGGAAGCCAGGGAAATACATACACCGTAGACAGGACAAATGAAGGCCAGACTGTGTACGAATTCCTGAACTATCAGGGCAAGGACTCCGACGGCAAGGACATGGTAGTGAACCTGAACGGGCTCACGGATCTGCTGAGCGGTGATCAGGTGTATGTGGAGATCGAAGGTTCCGTAAAAGCAGACAGCGGTGAGACCGTTCCATACTCCTACGGCATGTACAGGTCCGGCAGCACATTTGTGGAAGTGCCCGGGGAAGGCGAAGAGATAGCATTCCCGGACATAAGCTCCGGCACCGGAAGCGATCAGTGGGGCATCCCTACTTTGGACGTGCTGGGCACCATGCTGCCCACCCTGAAATTCGGCAAGTTCAGCGTGAAGGCTGAAGTGACTTCCAGTTATCTTGTTATAAATGTGGGCTTTGATGTGGCGAAATTGAACAAGTCACTCTATGACACCAGAGAGGCAGAGAGAGCGGAGAAGGCTGCCGCTGTAAAGAAGGACTTGGATGAAAACAATGCGGAATTAGAGGCTGCAAAGAAGACCAAGGCAGAGGCGGATCAGAAGATACAGGAATTGGAGAGCAAGACTACCCTTACACATGAAGAAGAGGATGAGCTCATAAAAAATGAGCAGATCTCCACTGAAATGGCAAAGCAGATAGATGCGCTGGAACAGGTCGTGACGGATCTGAACAAGCAGTACGAGGACCTTGGCGGCACCACGGAGGTACAGCCCCAGGAAGATCCCCTGAAACCCGCGGATGTAAATGATGCCGCGGACAAGGTGGATACCAAGGCGGAATTCACTGCGGAAGAGATCTCAAGTCCCGGAAAGGCTTCAACTGACAGTTTCTCAAGCGACAACGCCTGGAGCCCCTTCTCGGATTCCGCAAAGCAGATGATAGAAAAGATCAAGAAGGATTCCGCATCCCTCGGCACAAAGGGAGACAGCTTCAAAGGCACAGGTTCAGTCAGCTTCAACATGAACGTGACCATAGGCATCAGCGTCAGGTTCGCGGTAAAGGCAAATGATCAGGGGAGAGGTGAGTGGTGCTTTGATTATGCCACCGTATACCTGAGTGTGGCAGGCGCCCTCACCGCCATGTATTACATGGTGTTCCCGGAGTTCCCCGTGCCTCTGTACGCGGGACTCAGCGCCACCGCCAGCGTCGGAATGTACAACGGCATGACCACTGCGGCAAACGCGAAGATCCCCATAAGTCAGTTCGACGAGGACGAATACGATGAGAATCAGATCCTGTATCACGGGATGATCCCCATCACCTTTGGACTGGAAGGCTTTGTGGGCGCGGGACTCAGAAACCTCCTGTGCCTTGAGATGGGTCTCGGGTTCCTGCAGAAGTTCAATTTCGCCTGGGATGTGGGGTATGACGGTCTGGATTCAAAGCAGTCCGGCTCCGGTATGACCAGTTTCTACGGTTACCTCAGCACCACACTGCTCTTCTTCTCATACAAATGGAAATTCCTCCAGGCAAACTGGAAGTACCAGCTCTACAGCACATATGTGGATTTCGACGACGATGGGAAGACCATGTCCCCCGTGTCTTCCGACATGCAGCCCGGAGATCCCGCGCTTTCGGATTTTACGGTGAATGAACCCCTGAAGGTAAATTATTACGACGAAGAGGGCCTTCCTGTCTATGGCAACACCCTTGAGTGGGACGGGACGACGACTGTGGCAGAAGGTCTCACGGACACCATAAGCGACGTGGTGTATCTGGACGACGGCTCCTTCCTTGCAGCCTACGAGGGTACCCTTTCCTCAAACGATTTTGTGTCAGGGATAAATGAAGACAATTACAAATACAACAGCAGGGCCATATACCTCACCTGGTACGACGGCGAAAACGCTGTCACCTGCATACTTCAGAAGGACGGGACCAATGATTCCTCCCTTCACATGGAAGATCTGGGTGACAAGGTCATTATTTCCTTTGCTTCATCAGACCGGATATTCGAGGCCTCAGACCTTCTGGACGATGATGGCAATGTGCTCTCAAACGCCCTTCCAAAGGTGCTGTCCTCCATGGATATGTATGCGGTGGTGCTGGACAAGTCATACGTAGAATATTTCGTGACGGAAGCCACCGCAGACGAACGTCTGTCAATGATCACAAGGCTTACGGATGACCAGGCGGACAAAACAAACATCACAGGGCTTTCCTCCAAGCTTTCCATCGGCGCAGATTACCTGGGTTACGGCTATGAGAACGGTCAGGCAGAGCTAATCGGAGACCAGATCTACCTCTTCTACACAGCTGTCGACTACAATCAGTGGGCCGGCATGGAGGAGATCACAGACTTAAGCGACATTATTGACGCCAAAGGCTATGAGGTCTACAGGATATATGACATAAATAATGACAAGTGGACGGACACTTACGCCAGCGTTATAAAGAAGGTGGCGGCTAAAGCTGCGGGAATGGCCGAGGGCGCCCGCCTGGCGGATATCCATCTGGGCGCACAGGGCGGAGCCACCACACTTCTTCCCAGGATCGGCGAACTCGACACAGTGGCTGTGGAAGTTGACGGGGCAGAGCGGCTGGCCATGGCTTATATAATCGAGCAGGACCAGCAGGTGTCCGGAAACACCTCCGGCGGCGGCGCAGACCAGGCAGCGCTTTTCCTGGCCTTTATGACCCCTGCGGAGATCGATTACGACGGAACGGTCACTAAGGAACCCTCCTGGTCACTGCCACTCCAAATGAATGAAGAGTATGCATCCATCACGAATCCCTCATTTGTAAAGGTGACTGACGGTGTTGATACGAATGTTTACTTTATGTTTGGAAAGGATAATGACCTCAAATATATGAAGCTTTCCGACATGCTTAAGGAGATCGGGGATACAGCTCTTGAGGAGTCCTATTCCTACAGGATCATAAACAAAGGGGAGATCACCCTTTCCGGAAATGCCATCGATTACTACTATTTCGATGAAGATTCGACGCCTGATCCTTCCACTGCGATCTACGGAGGTGACGATAATAAATTCTCACTGAGAAACGGCTACAGGATAGCCTCCGACGATGCCGGACACATCTATGCAGTGTGGGCTCAGAGCGAAGGAAACGGACAGAAGCTGTACATATCCACCATGTCAAGCGTGGACGGGAGGACGTATTGGTCAGAGCCTGCCCCCATGGATTACGGCGATGATTCGCAGATACTTGAGAACCCTTCATTCTGCGTGGCAGATAACGGCGACATGCTGATAGCCCACAATGCATACGCCCTTCAGACCATAGTGGAACAGAATTCAGAGGGCAGGGATGTGGCAGCAGGACAGAAGCATGTGGATGATGCGTTCTGTCTTACAAAGCAGAAGGCAGTTGGAAGCGCCGGAATCGACAGCATTATCCTGTCA